>CANGZK010000157.1 GCA_947458565.1 Acidimicrobiaceae bacterium | reverse complement strand
GATCGGCGACTCGATCATGGCCAGCACTTCAAGTCGTTACGGGAATGAGATGTGTGACACTTTGGTGCAACTTGGTTGGCAAGTGGAAGTAGAGGCCCAATCAGGGGGTTTTGTTGACTTCGGTTTGAAGGTACTGAATGAGCGACTGGACGCAGGCTGGGATACCGCGGTTGTGTTTCTGGGAACTAATTTTGACGGCAATCAAACAAATTATGAAAATAAGATGCGCCAAATTTTTGAGAGATTGTCGCCGATGCCATTTGTGGTGTTGACGACTGCACTGTTTGACCCCCGGCAACAAAAAGTTAACGATGTAATCATGAATCTCGCCTCGGATTTTTCAAACGTAACGGTTTTGGACTGGTCGATTATTGCCGAGAACGATGGAGTAACTGGCACAGACGGAATTCACTTGTCGCCTGATGGCAGATCGGTGTTTGCTGCAGCAATTGCGCGTGCACTTGAGTTTGCACCTACTCGCGAAGGTGAATGTCTACCGATGTTTTTTAGGTCGGAATTGCCGGTGCCAGTAGAGACAGTGCCCGTCGAAAGTGAAACGACCGTGCCAGTTGATGTGTTACCTGACACCTCCACAACTCTGCCGTAAACAAATACCGCCTGTAGTTTTGTTGCATGACAAGACGGATGAACATCGGAATATTCGGATCAAATAACGACAGCACTATCGACGGTGTGGTCGCCGAAGCCGCTCAGGCGGAGCGCGATGGGTTTGCCTCATACTGGCAGTCACAGATTTTTGGTCTTGATGCACTTTCAACATTGAGCGTTGTTGGTCGTGAAGTGCCTCGTATTGAACTTGGCACCAGTGTTATTCCTGTGTACCCGCGTCACCCAATGATGTTGGCCCAGCAGGCATTGACCGCAAACCAAGCAGCAGGTGGGCGTTTGACTCTCGGTATTGGTCTTGGGCACAAAGTTGTCGTTGAAGGCATGACGGGTATGTCGTTTGACAAGCCAGTACGTCATATGAAGGAGTACCTCTCGATCCTGATGCCGTTGATTCACAATCAGAAGGTGTCGTTTGCTGGTGAGGCACTGACCACTCATGCCGAATTGACTGTGGGGAAGCCGCAAAGTTGTGGCGTCGTTGTTGCAGCCCTTGGTGCACAGATGCTGAAACTCGCTGCTGCTTTTACCGAAGGAACTCTGACATGGTGCACTGGGCCAGAAACATTGCGCACGCTCACTGTGCCAACGATTGTGCAAGCAGCCGAACAACTTGGTCGCCCTGCTCCACGCATCATCGCAGCGCTACCAATTTGCGTAACGAAAAATGTTGCTGAAGCAAAGGCTCGAGCTGCGAAGACATTCTTTATCTATGGGCAATTGCCGAGCTATCGCGCAATGCTCGACCACGAAGGCGTGGCGGGCCCCGAAGATGTAGTCATCATCGGTTCGGCAAGCGAAGTGTTTGACAGAGTGGCAGCGCTACAAGAATTTGGCGTGACCGACTTTGCTGGTGCGGAGTTTGGTGGAACACCAGATGAAGCTCATGACACGCGCGAAGTGTTGAAAAGCTTGCTGAAGCGCTAATTAGCGAACGTTGATCTGCACGCCACTTGTGGCGTTGACAGCATCGAAAAAATCATTGCCCTTGTCGTCAACGACGATGAAGGCAGGGAAGTCATGAACCTCAATTTTCCACACTGCTTCCATGCCCAACTCGGCGTATTCCAGTACTTCGACTTTGGTGATGCAATCTTGGGCGAGCCTGGCTGCGGGGCCGCCAATTGAGCCCAAGTAAAAACCACCGTAGGTGTTGCACGCGTCAGTGACTTGTCGGGAGCGGTTGCCCTTTGCGAGCATTACAAAACTTCCACCAGCTGCTTGAAACTCTGCAACGTAGCTGTCCATGCGGCCAGCAGTTGTCGGGCCAAATGATCCAGACGCCATTCCTTCAGGTGTTTTTGCCGGGCCGGCGTAATACACGCAGTGGTCTTTCATGTACTGCGGTAAGCCTTCGCCTGCATCCAAGCGCTCTTTGATTTTGGCGTGAGCAATATCGCGCGCAACCACCATTGGTCCGCTCAACATCACGCGAGTCTTGACTGGGTATTTTGACAGCGTGTCACGAATCTCGGACATTGGTTGATTGAGATCAATCGCAACAACTTCGGAAGCTAATTGGTCGGTAGTGACCTCAGGAAGAAAACGCGCAGGGTCTGTTTCGAGGACTTCGAGGAATACTCCGTCTGCTGTGATTTTGCCGAGCGCTTGACGATCGGCGCTACACGACACAGCCATTGCAACCGGGCAACTTGCACCGTGGCGTGGAAGCCGAATGACTCGAACGTCATGGCAGAAGTATTTTCCACCGAACTGCGCACCAATACCAGTTTGTTGCGCAAGCTTGAGCACCTTGGCTTCTAACTCGATATCGCGAAATGCGTGACCCGCTTTGCTGCCCGACGTAGGCAATGAATCGAGATAGTGAGTGCTTGCAAGTTTTGCAGTCTCTACTGCAAACTCTGCTGACGTGCCACCAACCACAATTGCCAAGTGATACGGAGGGCATGCTGCAGTGCCAAGTGTTTTCATTTTGTCAAACAACCATGGCAGCAAAGTTTTTTCGTTAAGCAATGCCTTTGTCTCTTGAAACAGGTAGCTCTTGTTGGCTGAACCGCCACCCTTGGCTATGAAGAGAAATTTGTATTCGTCACCATCGACCGCAGCAATTTTTATCTCTGCAGGAAGGTTTGTATCGGTATTGACTTCTTCAAACATCGACAGCGGTGCAAGCTGGCTGTAGCGAAGGTTGCTCGTTTGGTAAGTGTTGTAAATGCCGCGGCTGATGGCTTCGTCGTCACCGCCACCGGTAAATATTCGCTGACCTTTTTTTGCTTTAACAATCGCGGTGCCTGTGTCTTGACACATCGGCAAAATTCCACCTGCTGCGATGCTGGCATTCTTGAGCAAGTCGAGCGCAACAAACCGATCATTGTCACTGGCTTCTGTGTCTTTCAGAATGTTCGCTAATTGTTGCAAGTGCGACGCGCGCAGTAGGTG
>CANGZK010000156.1 GCA_947458565.1 Acidimicrobiaceae bacterium | reverse complement strand
GGTGGTTGAGCCGCAAGCCCTCCCGTAAGACCGCCCAAGATCCCTCGCTCGTTGAGTTCGTTGAAGAACTCTATTGAGTAAGCGCCTTTGGGGTCTTGACGTACCATCTCGTCCAAAATATGTGCGTCCTCGCCAACCAGAATGCGCCAATTATCGCGACGCACCGCTTCAAGAATCACCGCGGTTGCATCCTTGGCGGTCATCGGGGCAAGATCCCGAAATCCCTCCGCCAAAGCTTGCAAACCGACACGTAAATCTTCATCACTAGCAGCCGAAACATCAAGACCAAACTTTGTCAGACGCTCACGCTCAATCACAAGCTGCTCGGCATTCATCTCTTTGGGTTCACGACCAAAAATCTTATTGGCGTTAAGAATTATCGACGTGCCAATGTGCCCGGGCATCACAACCGACGCGTGGACATGGGAAGCATTAAGTCGCAGATCAGTCATGAGCGCCTCGGTGAATCCCTTCACCGCAAACTTGGCTGCGCTGTATGCAGTGTGCGAACGCGCTGGCCCTATCGATGCCCAAAATCCATTGATTGAACTGGTGTTGATGATGTGCGCAGCCGGTGCGGCAATCAACAGGTCGATAAAAGCACGCGTGTTGTAATAGACACCAAACCAACAAACCGCGAACGTCTTGTCCCAATCTTCACGCTCACCTGCCACAAAGCTATAGCCCTGCGCGATACCCGCATTGTTAAACAGCAGGTTCACATGTTTGCGCCAACGTGCAACTACATCGCGAAACGCCAACACCTCAGACTCAATTGAAACATCCGCAATGTATGTGATGAGTTGACCTTTGTTGCCTTCACACAATGCAGCAGTTTCTGCCAAGCTTTCTTCACTGACATCACACGTAGCAACATCGCAACCATCTGCTGTGAGTTGCAACACCATCTCGCGACCCATGCCGGTTCCACCGCCAGTGACCACAGCAACTCGACCATCAAAACCGTTTTCAAATCTTCCGCTCACCTCAAGCCCCCTATTTGACTAGATGCAATTATTACGCATCGCGATGACGAAGGCGCAAAGACTGCCATGAACCATCAGCCGTCCAACCACCGTCAACAGGCAGCGATATGCCATTCACAAAACCCGACTTGCTTGCATCACATAACCATGCAATAGCTTGAGCAATGTCATCAGGTCGAGCAAACCTCCCCATCGGAACATGATCAGTGATGTCTTGGTCCGAATAACTGCCACCGGCTTGATCCTTGTGATCCATTTCGGTTTTCACCCATCCCGGACACACCGCATTGACTCGCACACCTTTTGCACCCCACTCAACAGCGAGAGTGCGAGTTAAGCCAATGAGGCCATGTTTACTCGCGTTATACGCAGACCTGTCAGCGACACCCTGCATGCCAGCAACTGATGCAACGTTGACCACTGCGCCACTACCTGCATTCACCATTACTTTGCCAAAGGCCTTAGCAAGCAAAAATGGTGCGACGAGATTGACATCAATAACTTTGCGATACAGATCAGCTGGTGTATCGAGCGCTGCACTAATACATGAGATGCCTGCATTATTCACGAGTGCATCAACGCGACCAAAACGTTTCATCGTTTCATCCACCGCAGACTGCACAAAGACTTCACTTGTAATATCCCCGACCAGTGTTAGGGCGTCCTTATAAATAGAAACGTCAACTGCTTGTAGGTCGAGAAGCACTAATGACCAACCCAATTCGTCGAGCACATGCGCGGTTTGCCTACCAATGCCTTGCGCGCCACCTGTAATTACTGCAACTTGTGAGCCCATAGACACATCGTACGACAATCTGCATCGCATTACGATATTGACATGCGCAAACACATCGTCATCACTGCACTTTTTGCCCTCACTCTCACAGCCTGTGGATCATCAACGACGAGCGATTCCGATGCTCTCGTGCTCTCGGACACAACAATGCCGTTAGATCAAGATGCAGAAATTGATACACCGGCAACCACGGTTGTAGCGCCAACTGATGCGGTCATCAACGCTGATGGAAGTGTGAGCATCGACGTAAAGGTTGGAATTGATGACTACGACACTCTTGCTGGTGAAAGGGTGATCAAAGTGGCACTTGGTTCTGCTGTCACTATCACTCTTACTGACGGAAGCGAAGACCAGGATTATCACCTTCATGTCTACGACGTTGGTGCCGAAGCCAAAAAGGGTGAACCGGGAGTCATTAGCCTCATCGTCGATCAAGCAGGTCAGTTTGATCTTGAAAGCCACACGACAGGCAAAACACTGCTTGTTTTAGTTGTTGGCTAGCAGCACGCCAATGCGGCGAGGCGCACACGATTAGTCTTGCGTCGTGGTAACGAGCGCAAGAGATACTAAATAGCTGGTGTCTCGCCAACAGCGATCACTCGGTAAGGATTTTCGCTTACTCCTACTTTCAGTAACTTCGTCGTGTACAGGCGATGGAATGTTTCTCACCGCTTTTCCGCTACTTGCCGCTCTGCTCACAAGAGATCCTGTTCTTATCTCGGGCATCACCATTGCCACGAAGCTTCCATGGTTGTTGTTCTCGCTCTTCACCGGTGCCATTTCAGACAGAATGGATCGTCGCCGACTTATGATCGGAGCAGATATCACACGCTGTGCGATTGTTGTCTTGCTTGCCGTAACGATCATCACCGATCATTCAAATATCTGGGTCCTATATGCCTGTGCTTTCTCGCTTGGAATATGCGAGACGCTTCACACCAACTGCGCACAAGGCATCTTGCCTGACATTGTTGAACCGGATCAATTAATGATCGCTAATGCAAAATTCACCAGTGCGCAAGTGACTAGTGCGCAATTTGTTGGCCCATCACTTGGCGTCATCCTTTTTAATACAGCAACTGCATTACCTTTTGCGGCCGATGCGATTACATTCGCAGGTTCTGCAGCTCTGATTAAGGCAATACCGAACGTGCATGGGGTTGAGGCCCCGACAACAAGGCTTCGCGACGACATGCTCGACGGACTTAGATTTCTTCGTGACAACCCTGTGTTGCGACGACTGACC
>CANGZK010000155.1 GCA_947458565.1 Acidimicrobiaceae bacterium | reverse complement strand
GACAGCGCGCAGCTCAAGATTCCGGCCCCTCTTTCCGAAATCGAAACTGAGGCTGTGCAAAAACTTGCCGCAGTCATATTCCACACATTGCGCGCACAGGGCATGGCCCGTGTCGACTTTTTCTATGAAGAAGGTGGTCGCGGATTCTTGTGCAACGAAATCAACACGATTCCTGGATTTACACCAATCTCGATGTACCCAAAACTGTGGCAAGCATCGGGAGTCTCGTACTCACAGCTTCTCGACGAACTGATCGAGTTGGCATTTGACCGCCACTCACGTCGCCGCCGCAATACAGCGCGTTAGTGCTAGCTGTCTAACTTCCCGATGCGGGAATGTTTAAAATTTGACCTGGGTACAACAACGCACTCGAACTGCTAAACCCGTTTGCGCTGAGCAACGATGCAAGTGACACACAGAACTTTTTGCGAATGATGTACATCGAGTCACCTTTGGCAACTTTGTATGTACCTGCTGCGCGGGGGTCGCAACCAGGCTGACTTGGAGCAGCAGAAGCATCCGGAGCAACATTGATCTGTGGATTATTCACCGTTGCAGTTGGCGGAATCTTAAGAGTTGCTCCCGGAAATGGAAACTGATTCGTTGAAACAAGTCCGTTCCATGACAACAACTCGGCCACCATGATGCCGTACAAGTTGGCAACCAAACTCGAAGAGTCGCCTGCTCGCACTGTGTAAATCTGCTCGAAACCGACTGCGCCAATAGGCAATGTGGTGACGATATTGGGAAGCGTTGACTGCACCGGAGGGATCGTTGCAAAATCGGTGGGCCCGACTGGAACGATCGTCGTTGCAGTTCCAGCAATAGTGGTGCTGCATGCACCGACAAAAAATAGGCTGAGCAAAACCACTGCTGCGTGTTGGATTGCTTTTGTACTGCTTCTCATTGATCTCAATAATAGGCGACTAGGTGAATAATCGGTGATTACTAGATCTCTATGCCATTGGCCGAGCAGAAGCAGCGATTGGTGCAGGAAGCGTTGACGAACCCATCAATTGCTGATCAACAGCCGCAGCACAAGATCGACCCTCGGCAATTGCCCACACAATGAGGCTCTGCCCGCGACCCATATCGCCAGCCACAAACACGCCAGGAACATTTGTTGCGTAATTATCGGTACGAGCGATGTTTCCTCGCAGATCCAATTCAACACCCAATTGTTCAATCCATGCTTTTTTTTCAGGACCGACAAATCCAAGCGCGAGCAACACCAAGTCGGCATGCAATTCGCGTTCAGTGCCTGGCACAGTCACAAACTTTCCATCAACGAGCTCAACTTCGTTGATGACAAGAGCGCGAACTGAGCCGTCTGCATTTCCAACAAATCGATCCGTATTGACACTGAAGACTCGCTCGCCACCTTCTTCATGTGCCGAGCTGGTGCGAAATACCAAACTCCATTGAGGCCAAGGGTTTGAGTCGGCTCGCACTTCGGGCGGACGCGGCATGATCTCCAGCTGAGTTACAGAGAGTGCTCCTTGGCGATGAGCAGTACCTAGACAATCCGCGCCTGTATCTCCTCCACCGATGATCACTACGTGTTTGCCATGAGCGCTGATCGACGTTTCAGTCAAATCACCCTCTTGCACACGATTGCTTGGAGGCAGATATTCCATTGCCTGATAAATGCCTTTCAATTCTCTGCCTGGCACCGGCAAATCGCGCCATTGAGTTGCACCACATGCCAACACCACTGCGTCGTGCGAAGCAACCAATACATCAATGTCGACGTTGTCGCCCACTGCAGCATTAACACGAAATTCGGTACCCTCTTGCGTCATCTGTTCGATACGCCTATCGATGTGTCGCTTTTCCATTTTGAATTCCGGAATGCCGTATCGCAATAATCCGCCGATGCGATCGTCGCGCTCAAGCACCACCACGTCGTGTCCGGCGCGAGTGAGTTGCTGTGCTGCAGCCAGCCCTGCTGGCCCCGAGCCGATGACAGCAACACGCTTGCCTGTCTTGTGAGCAGAGACAAATGGTGCGACCCATCCTTCGCTCCATGCGCGATCGATAATTTCAACCTCAACTTGCTTGATCGCAACTGGGTCTTGATTGATCCCCAAAACGCATGCAGATTCACATGGCGCAGGGCATAACCTGCCAGTAAATTCTGGAAAGTTATTTGTTGCGTGCAATCGATCGAGTGCATCGCGCCAGTTGTCGCGATACACCAGGTCATTCCAATCAGGAATCAAGTTGCCAAGCGGGCAGCCGTTATTGCAAAACGGAATTCCACAATCCATGCATCGTCCTGCCTGATGCTTTAGTTCGACTGCAGGGAATGCTTCATAGACCTCGCGCCAGTCAGCGACGCGCACGGGTATCGGACGACGCTTTGGCGTAGTGCGCTTCCAGTTGATGAATCCAGTTGGCTCACCCATTGACAGGCTCCATTACTCGTCGGGATGTTTCTTCTTCACTCAGTCCGTCAATCTTTGCTTGATCAATGATTGCCATTACCCGTGCATAATCCCGAGGCAACACTTTGCGAAATTGCTTACATGCGGTATTCCACTCTTTAAGCATCTCTACACCAAGCGGCGAACCGGTCAACTGCACGTGTTGCTCAATTGTTGCTCGCAACCATGACGTGTCATCCACATTTGGTTCAACGACATCAACCATCTCGATATTTACCCGTGACTCGAATAGACCATCTGTGTCGTATACATAGGCGATTCCGCCGCTCATTCCCGCTGCGAAGTTGCGGCCGGTTGCTCCGAGCACAACGACTTGCCCACCTGTCATGTATTCGCAACCATGGTCGCCGATGCCTTCAACGACAGCGAGAGCCCCAGAGTTGCGCACACAAAAACGTTCGCCCACAAGTCCGTTAATGAATATTTCACCCGACGTTGCGCCGTACCCAATTACGTTGCCAGCAATCACATTGCTTTCCGGAGAGAACGTGGCTCGAAGACTTGGACGTAAAACAATTCGACCACCAGATAAGCCCTTGCCCAGGTAATCGTTTGCATCGCCATACAGCGACACGGTTATTCCGTTTGGCAAAAATGCACCAAGACTCTGCCCAGCCGATCCTGTGAAGTTCAACGAAATCGTGTTGAGCGGTAGGCCGGCACTTCCCCATT
>CANGZK010000154.1 GCA_947458565.1 Acidimicrobiaceae bacterium | reverse complement strand
CAGTGGCCATGAGATATCCAATCACTGCGATCGAGCCAATCGCTAGCGCATCGGCAACCATCGAACGCGCCAGCACAAATCGGGTTGATATTTTGCGCCATGGCCGCCATAACAGCGCAACTGCTGCACCAAGTAAAAGACCACTAGACCGAGTGAATGTACTGAGGTATAAAAAGTTGGTGCGAGTTTCGTTGTCTTCCACAAAACGAAGTGCCGTCGTTGCAATGATCGCGCCACTACACGCGATGAGCAGCACTCCCGAAATCTTTGGGCGCATCCACTTTGCACCAAACACAAGAGTGAACAACAGTGGCCAGATGAGATACCACTGCTCCTCCACAGCAAGCGACCACAAATGGCGCAGCACTGGCAGCGAACTTGCGGCGAAGTATGGAGTGTCTACGGCAAAGATTTGCCACCAGTTTGAGAAATACCCAAGTGAAGGCAACATGTCACGACGAAAATCTGGCGCTGAGTCGGTGGCGTAGAACGCCACACAAACCGATGTGGCACACAGCATCACAAAAAATGCGGGCAGAAGACGTCGTGCACGACGAATCCAAAATTGCTTGAGGTTGATGCGATGATTTGATTCGCGTTCTTCAATAAGTAACGACGTAATCAGAAATCCGCTGACAACAAAAAATACCTCCACACCCAAAAATCCACCAGGCAGCCAGGCGACATTTGCGTGATACAACATCACTGCAATCACGCTAAATGCGCGGATGCCATCGAGCGAGGGCTCGTAGCCCATTTTTGTCTGATCGTTCATTTGAGTCGTGTAAATGCTACGAAAATTGCAATCACATAGATCGCTGCACCAACGCTGAATGGAGCGCCGATGCCGATGTGATCAAAAGCCAATCCAGCAAGTGGTGGTCCAAGCACTCGTGCGAGCGCCGATGCCGATTGCTGAACACCAAGCGCTTCACCGCGACGATCGTCGTCTGCCGAGTTTGCAACGAGTGCACTCAAAGATGGACTTGCTATACCTGCACCGATCACCATGATGACCAATGCAACAATCAGCGTTGGCCAAATAACTGCCGCACTGAGTAGTAGTAGTCCAATTGCTACTCCTACTTGCCCGGTGCGCAATAGACGCAGCGAGCCGTATTTTGCAGTAAGCGGTGCAATCAGTGCGCCTTGCACACCAGACATCAATGCGCCGATACCTAGAAAAACTGCTGCCGTAGATGCTTCAGTGAGATTAAATCGTGCGCCACCGAACAAGGAAAATGTTGCCTCAAAGCCCGAGAATGCAAACATTGAAAAAAATCCGACTGCTGCAAGTGCGCCGTACTTGCGTTTGCGAAACGGAACTGCTGATTTACGTGTTTCACTCGACCGGACAAGATCGCGAGTCTCTGGCAGACGAATCATCGCTGCAACGGCATTGACCAATGCAAGACAACCTGCAAGATAAAACGGAACGTGCGCACCGCCAAGTGCTGCTAGCCCACCAAATGCGGGGCCAAACACGAAGCCAACACCAAATGCCATGCCGAGCAAACCAAGCATTCGTGCACGTTGCTCTTTAGACCCGATGTCGGTCACCGCACTTTGCGCAACCGAGACGCTGGCCCCCGATGCACCGTCGATGAGCCTGCCTGCAAACAACACCCACAGTGCGCCGGCTGCACCAGTAATAAAACTGCCAAGTGCTGTTCCGAGTAGCGATATAACAATGACTGGTTTGCGACCAACCCGATCAGACCATCGACCAAGTATCGGTGCGAAAATCATTTGAGCAAGTGAAAACGATGCGAACAACATGCCGACCTGAAAACCATTTGCCCCAAATCGATCGGCGTAACGACCAAGAATTGGAGCAACCATGCCAAACCCGATCATGTCGAGCGCAACCGTCGACCAGATGATCCAAAAACCGCGTGGCAGCGGCTCGCGAATGGGTTTTTGAGTCTCGGTCATGCTCGACGCACGCGAGTGCCAGCCTTGGTGGTCTCGACCACGTAGCCAGCTTCTTGCAGTTCAATACGTATCGCGTCTGCAGTTGCAAAATCTTTTGCCACTCGAGCAGCGTCGAGTTGTTGCGCACGCTCGACAATCGCTGCATCAATGTCGTCACCACTACGCAATACAAGACCTAGCGCGTTGCACATTTCGTGCACTGCAGTTGCCAGTGCCGAACATGCTTCGGTGTTTCCAGACTCAATCGCGATATTTGCTCGTCGTACGGTGTCAAAAATAATTGCCATTGCGTTTGGCGTGTCAATGTCGTTGTCCATCACCTCGCGAAACTTGGCGAGCACTTCGGCATCAGACGACTTTGCCGGCAACGCAGCTTTTGCCATGCGGTCTGCAAACCCGTCAAGATTGGCAAGTGATTTGACCGACGAGTCAATGTTGTCTTGACCTACTTTGACTGGTGAGCGATAGTGGGTTTGTAGCAACAACATTCGATATGCACGTGGGTCATAGTGCTGCACCAAGTCGACAAGATTGGTGACGTTGCCGAGGCTCTTCGACATTTTTTCGCCTTCGGTATCAACAACAAATCCGTTATGCATCCAGTGCTGTGCAAATGTTTTACCAAGCGCAACTGCCTGAGCACGCTCGTTTTCATGGTGAGGAAAGCGCAAGTCGCCACCATCACTAGCTGGTCGAAGCCATCAATTCCTGGCCCTGGCGATCCAGGAACATTCCGCGGCACTCCCGCACTTGTCTGATTCTTTTCCCCTTGCCGATCTTCCGGTCGAAGAGGCCATTGCGCCACTACGTGACGCGCTAGCACAGCACCGCAATGCGGTCCTAGTTGCACCGCCTGGTGCAGGTAAAACAACTCTTGTCCCTTTGCGGCTACTGCACGAACCATGGATGCGTGGACGTCGCATCGTGATGCTTGAACCCCGCAGACTCGCCGCCCGCGCCGCCGCACAACGAATGGCGCACATGTTGGGAGAAAAACCTGGCGACACCGTTGGGTATCAAACACGTGATGAACGAAAGATTGGCAGCAATACCCGCATTGAAGTAGTAACCGAGGGAATTCTCACACGGCGCTTGCAAAACGACCCCACACTCGATGGCACTGCACTCGTTATTTTCGATGAAGTGCACGAGAGAAATGTGCCCACCGATCTTGGCTTGGCGTTTTT
>CANGZK010000153.1 GCA_947458565.1 Acidimicrobiaceae bacterium | reverse complement strand
TCGTACTCAGCATGACTGGAACTGGTGGTAGCCGCACATTGCTATCAACCGATGGTGGCACATCTTTCAGCACGTTGGGCGCTGGAGGTAGTTACGCCGTTGAGTGGTGGAATGGCGCAAATGGATTGCAGCACATTGCTGCTGGATTTAGCAACAATCCAAATGAGTTTTTGCATGTGAAGTCGTTCAATACAAATTCGGGTGCAGGAAAACTCGACATGGGTGATGAACTTGCCGCAACAGCTGCCGAACGTGATGCGAAACTGGAGTCTGCACGAAAGGAATTCAGTTTCCCTGGCGCAGCCAACCCATCTGGCTCAACGCTCACCCCGAGCAGTTTTGCATCAGGTGGTAGCCAGTACTTGCTCTCAGCAATCGAAGGCATCGCAGGTAAAGATGTGATGTTGGTTGGTGTCAATAAGTGCAGCCAAAACATCGGGCCATCTGGATGTGAGTCAAGCGCAAGTTCTGTTGCGTTAGTTGGCGTCAGCGCTAATAGTTCAACAGGAGCTGTCACGCTCAGCAACGTCAAATACTTCGGTTCAGAAGTTGCATCTGGTGGAGCAACTTCCGCCGGAACAGGAACATACGCGGGTGATGTCAAAGCCATTCAGTACTGCCCTACTGGTTCGGCAACAAAAGTGGCCGATACCGCATTCATTTCGGTAGGTGGCAAGGGCATTTACAAAATCACTTCGGTGAGCACAGCCCCTGCACATGCTGCAACAGGCACAACAACTGGTACGTACAAAGACCTCAAGGTCGACTGTGATACTGGCGTCATTGCGGTTGCGGGTTCTGATGGCTTGTACTTCTCGGTTGATGGTGCCGCAAAGTTCGTCAAAATTGCGACGGCTACTGCTCCTGCTGGTGGACAGCCCCAACCACCTCAACAAGGTGGCGATGCACCGACTGCAGTTGCCCTGCAAGCAGATGGAGCCTCAGGCGAAGTGACCATGACCATTGCTTCAGGTAATGGCGACATCAAATCTGTAGAAACAAGTTTTGCTGCTCTTGGAGTAAGTGCGGCCGACACAAAGGCTGGAACTGCAGTGACACCTACAGCCCCAATTACACCTGCTGCCGAATCAGTAAATGAGATCAATAACTCATCAACCGGCAAAAACACGGGTGCTGTTCTTGACTTAGAGATTCCAAATACAGCAACTGACGTAGTAACAACTTCTGGCGTTCGTTCGTTGAGCGTGCGTGCGCTTGCAACGGCATCGAAATTGTCTGCTGGCACGGGTGGTGGAGCCTTCAAAGCTTCCTTGCGCACCACGTCAACTCCGTCAGGAAGTGGCGCAGGTACTGCAGTGGTTGTTGCGCCAAAAGTAGTTTTAGTGAAGAAAGGCAAAACGGTTACCGTACTGTCTGCGCTGAAAAAACTTGGCAATACTGTTGTTCTCAAATCAAAAATCGTGACCACGGTGAGTGCGGCATCGAAAAAGATTTGCTCAGTGTCGAGCTCGGGTGTGGTGAAGGGTCTAAAGGCTGGCAAGTGTTCGTTGACGGTGAAAATCACTCCACCGGCCACGAAGAAAGTCAAAAAGCCAAAGACCACGACAACGAAGATCACAATCACTATTACGTGAGCGAGAGATTCCTGTAGCGCTTCCTAGGTAGCGCTACTCCATAGTTTGTGCCGCGCGTGCTTCGCCTTCTGGGTAGCAGTACGCGCGGCATAACTAGCATCTTGGTAAAATTCTCAGCATGTCAGTTGCTGATGGTGACCGCAGCAAATTCTTCCCTGCCATAGAGAAAAAACATGGCGAAAAGATCCAACATTGGATCAGCCTGCTACAGGACTTAGCGGCCACGAAATACCCCGAGCAAATTGCTTACCTGCGCGAGAACTATGGATTTAGCCAAGCACACGCCAACGCATTGGTGATGTATGTCCGCGGCTCGACAACTTCGAAAAGAGTTGCGACGCCTGCCGAGTTTTTCAAAGGCATTGACCCTGTCGCAAAGAAAACAGCGAAGCTGATCTTTTCCACCATTACCGAGAAATATACCGACCTCGAATTAGTCGTGGCGTGGAACCAGCCAATGCTGTGTAAAGGCAAGGACTACATCATCGGTATCTCGGTTGCGAAGAATCACATCACAATCAATCCATTTAGTGGCAATGTGCTTGAGCAATGCGCAAAGCGATTGAGTAAATATGTGGTGAATAAAAAGACTTTTCAAGTTCCACTTGATTGGAAGGTCGATTCCCCACTCCTACACGCACTGGCAAAGGCGCGCATTGCAGAGCTTTCTTAAACGCTGCTCCGAGGTTGCACACAATGTATGAGACTGAAAGCTTAAAGATCTAGTCCGAACCACGGCCCCGCGATTAGATCGTTTTCAACGAGTGCTCGGTCGTCAGCGTCAATAACGGCCACACCACGAGCTGCCAGCAAATGTTGCTCCGCTTGCGTCACATCTCCCAAACAAGCAAATGAACGAGCCATCGCTTCATACGCATACGCAAGGTCAAAGTCGAACAGACCCGAAGACTCACAGACCGAGAGACACTTTTGGGCATGTTGAAGTGCAACATTGCCGTTGTTGCGCACCACCCACACACGCGACAACAGCCAACTCGCACGGGCCTCATTTGCTGGCATAGCACCCTCTGCTCTTTGCCAGTGATATGCCGCTGCATAGGCGCGGCGCGTCATTTCTTCGGCTTCCTCTTCGGTGATCTCACTCAGCGGCTTGCCCAGAATTTCCCAAGTGGAGTTGTTCGCTTCAATAGCAATTGTGCGATGTGTTGTTGGGTCAATGGACATTTAAATTATCCCCTTTGGATCAATCACTGGAAAATATTGCAAAGTCGCATATCCATATCTATTGCTCGCTGAGCGACTTGATGCCCTCGACTGTCGCTGTCATGTTCTTCGACCATTGGTGAAGACGTTTTGAGATAATCGTCTCTGCGTTCTCCGGATCCTTTGCAGCAGATACGCGTGGAGGGTTCATCGCCGGCCCCATCGTTGCATGCATCTTCAACAGCACATCGCCGTCGTGGCCAGAGAGCGCGAATCCCCACACTGCCACCGGCTCTCCCACCGAACCGACCGTCCATGCGAATGATTCATTTTCGACGAACTCGGTGACGATCGATGTGGTTGACCATTTGAAGTCCCC
>CANGZK010000152.1 GCA_947458565.1 Acidimicrobiaceae bacterium | reverse complement strand
TTATTACTGCAGGATTACCTCGAAAGCCTGGCATGAGTCGAATGGATTTAATTGGCGTAAATGCAGGGATTGTCCGTGGCGTTGCCGGAACAAATGAAATCACTTCATCCAATCCAATGCGTAATCAAATTGTGCAAGTACAGCCCCCACAAATTCAAATGGTCTTTCGCGATGCAATCACCGACCTCGGAAAGATGGGTCTGACTGTTGTATGTGGCAGCGAGCCAGTGGGCATTGGTCTGCCACAACTTGGTGCCGATAGCAAGACTGTCTCGTTTGCGGTGACAAGTGCATTTACCGCCGGAGAATGTTTGATCACGTGGAAACTTGCTGATGGCTCGCAAGGTTCAATTCCATTTACTTCGCAGATTGTTTCTGAAACAACAATTCCACTGACCGATGGCACTCCGACCGACACCACGTTGCCGGCCGTTATTGGTGAAGTGGTGGTGCAGTCTGCAGGTGGTGGCCCGCGAGTAGGCGGCTTGCTTGGGCTGCTTCGTATCTTCGAATATCTCTTAGTTGCCGCGATCTTTGGCGGGTTACTTACCGTGACACTCGCATGGCCAGAAGGCATCGACTACGGCGTGTGCTTGCGTTTCTTCCGCATCACGTGGCTACTTGCTGTCGTAACCATGTACCTCATCGTTGCAATCACTGCAATGCGCAACTCTGACAATACGTTTATTGGTTCACTCAATCCGTTTGGTTGGTTTGGTGCACTCAATGATGCAGCAGGTTTGGTATTGCTGTTGCGCTTTGCACTCGTTGTCGGTTCGTTCTGGGTCACCTTTCAACCAGCGCGCGTTTTCGAGCCAGCCACACAAGTTCCGGCCATCACTCTTATTACGGTCCTGATGGCAACCTTTGGTCTCACGCGAATCGGTCAACAAGTCGCGATCTTCACATACATATTTGGCATTGCCCATGCGCTTGCAATCGGTATGTGGCTTGGTGGGTTGCTATTGCTTTCGCGTGCGGTTCTCAATGCTCCAGGCGAAGCAGATTTGTTAAACGCTGTTCGTGGATTTACGCGCATCTCCACCATCCTCATCCTCGTCTCAATAGGTACAGGCGTGATGCAGGTGTATCTGCTTGACAGTTTCAATATTTTTTCCACTGGTCACGGCCGACTGAACTTGCTCAAACTCGTCGTTGTTGCGGGAATGGCCTGGATCAGTTTGATGTTCAAAAATTTCACTGTTACGCGACTCTCGAAAGAAAGTGAATTGACGAGCAAGATGGCTTGGCGCCTGAGGCGTGCAGTGTCAACCGAACTTCTCGTTGGCATTCTTGTGCTCGGTTTAACTTCGTGGATGGTGCCAATGCAACCAACGCAAGCGCGTGCATCGGGTGCTCAGCCAACGGTGCCGTACGCATTTCGTGAAGAGCTCAAAAATGATCGCTTCCACGTCATCATCTCGCTCACACCAGGCACCACTGGTGTTAATGCAATGCGCATCGAATTACTCGAGCCATCGCGCATCAACAACTTTGTTGTCAAGCTCATTCCATCCGAAATTGGTTATGCGGGTATCGCCATCAATGTTCCCCTCAAGCGCAGGGGTGCCGCAATCGTGATGGGTGATGGTTCGTTTACATTGCCCGTCGCTGGCGTTTGGTCAATTGAAATCAATGGTGCAACCACAACGGGCGAATTGATCCCGCTTGCCACAACGATCAACATCACCGAATCCACAGTGGCTTCAACGACTACAGTTGCCCCTGATTTGGCTTCCACAACTACTCTCGCTGGCGGTTAATCGGTCGCTATTCTTGACGTGGTGAGTAACAATTCGATGGACGCCAAGCTGCAAGATCTGCAGGCCCGCAAAGATCAGGCATACAACGCAGGATCACCCCGCTCGGTTGAGCGCCAACACGAAAAAGGCAAGTTGCTCGCGCGCGAACGCTTGGCGATCTTGCTCGACCCAGACAGTTTTCATGAACTTGATTTGTTGGCTCGCCACCGCGCTCACTCGGCTGGGCTTGAAGAGCACCCATATACCGACGGCGTAATCACGGGTTGGGGCACCATTGATGGTCGCAAAGTATTTGTATTCAGCCAAGACTTCACCGTGTTTGGTGGTGCGTTGGGTGAAGTGTTTGCCGAAAAGATTCACAAGTTGATGGACTTGGCGCTCAAGGTTGGTGCGCCATTAATTGGTCTCAATGACGGAGCCGGCGCGCGAATCCAAGAAGGTGTTGTGTCGCTCGCAAGCTACGGCGGCATCTTCCATCGCAACGTGCAAGCGAGTGGTGTTATCCCGCAGATCTCTATAATTCTCGGCCCATGTGCGGGTGGCGCTGTGTACTCGCCTGCAATGACCGACTTCATTTTCATGGTGCGCGAAACAAGCCACATGTTTATTACCGGTCCAGATGTTGTCAAGACTGTTACCGGCGAAGACGTCACGCTCGAAGAACTCGGTGGCGCAATGAGCCATGCATCCAAGAGTGGTGTTGCCACGTTTGTGAGCGCCGACGAGCAGTCATGCTTGCAAGACGTGCGCTTCTTGCTCAGCTTCTTGCCGCAAAACAACATCACCGAGCCACCTGTTGGTGAAGTTACTGATGACCCTGCTCGTTTGTGTGAATCGTTGCGAACCATTCTTCCTCCGTCGCCCAACCAGCCATACGACATGAAGAAGGTCATCACCGAAGTAATGGATGATGGTGAATTCTTCGAATACTTTCCGCATTGGGCAAAAAGCATTGTGTGTGGTTTTTCGCGACTCAATGGTCAGTCAGTTGGCATTGTTGGCAATCAGCCAATGATCTTGGCCGGCGTGCTCGACATCGAGTCGAGTGAAAAAGCTGCTCGCTTCGTGCGCACATGTGATGCGTTCAATATTCCAATCATCACATTTGTAGACGTACCAGGTTTCCTTCCTGGCGTCGACCAAGAGTACGGCGGCATCATTCGTCACGGCGCCAAGTTGTTGTACGCATATTGCGAATCGACAGTGCCTCGCATTCAAGTCATTACACGCAAGGCCTACGGAGGTGCTTACGTAGTGATGAACTCGAAGTCGATTGGCGCAGACTTGGCGTATGCATGGCCAACAGCAGAGTTGGCAGTGATGGGACCTCAAGGCGCTGTAGAAATCGTGTATCGCCGCGAATTACAAAATGCTGCT
>CANGZK010000151.1 GCA_947458565.1 Acidimicrobiaceae bacterium | reverse complement strand
TCTGCAGCGATTCCTGTTGCAGTTTGGGTTGGTCCTACCGGTGCGCGTGCGTATGGATTGTCTGCGCAAATGCTTACGGTCGCCGACGTAACAGCGATGGCGCCTGGCGCACGCATTGGTTTTAGCGGAGAGTTGTTAAGTGTTGGTGGAGTAACAGTGAGCTTTGGTTCTGCCGACTCGACATTGACAAACTCAAGCGTTGGATTTAGTGACGCACGCAAACTTGGTGTGCTCAAAAATGTTGGTACTGATGAAGGCGTGCCGGTGGTGCGCAACATGATGTACGCGCTAGATGGTTTAACAATCGATGGTCAGGTATTGGACACAGTTGTCGAGTCACTTGACTCAACCGGTCTTATCGTTCGTGACGCTACAACTGCACGATTTTTTAAACTCGGTGTAGTGGGGCAGCTGATGCACACAGTCGCGAGCCCACCGGTTGCGTACTTATTGTTTGCTATTGGTTTGTCGCTCTTGATCTTTGAATTCTTCACAGCCGGTATTGGCATTGCAGGTTTTGTTGGGGCGGTGTGCTTGGTGCTTGGCGTGTACGGACTTGCTGCTTTGCCTGTGCACCTGTGGGCAGTTGCATTGATCGTGCTTTCAGTGTTTGCGTTTGCAGTTGACGTGCAAGTTGGTGTGCCTCGATTGTGGACTGGCATTGGTCTCGGATTATTTACGATTGCCTCATTAACTTTGTATCAACCAATTGATGGAAGCTCGATGCGGATGTCGTGGCTCACGCTTATTTGCGGAATTGCAATGATGGCGCTTGCATTTATTGTGGGCATGCCGTCAATGGTGCGCACTCGTTTTGCAACGCCCACCATTGGTCGTGAATGGATGATTGGTATGGAAGGTATCGCGCAGTCTGATATCTCACCTGAAGGAATTGTGATTGTGCAGAGCGCGAAATGGCATGCTCGCACCAATCGTTCGACACCATTGTTGCAAGGTGCGGCATGCAGAGTTGCGGCTATTGATGGCATCACTCTTGAAGTAGAGCCACTCGAAGGCGCAGCGCGCGACTATCGAGAGATGCGCAAGCCAGCCAGTGAATAACGATTTGTCGGCCCGCCGAACTGCGGCCGAAGTAGCACCACTTCAACCACTTGACTGGTTGTTATTGCTCACACCTGGTGTGGTGTGGGGCTCATCGTTTTATTTCATTTCAATTGCACTGCGATCTTTTGCTCCAGGCATGATTACGCCTATGCGTGTTGTGCTCGGTTGCATCACACTGACTTTTGTGCCTGGTGTACGCGCGCCGGTGCCGCGTAGTGCATGGCGCAATATTGTGTTGCTTGCGCTTGTATGGCTCGCGGTTCCTCTCACTGTGTTTCCTTTTGCCGAACAGCACGTGTCGAGCAGCGTGACGGGCATGCTCAACGGTGCAACGCCGTTGTTTGTGGCGATGGTTGCCGGAGTTATCGCGCGACGATTACCGCCGCGGGGTCAGATTGTCGGTCTTGCAATTGGATGTATTGGAGTCGTGCTGATTGCATTACCGAGTATTCGTGAAGGATCGTCGAGTGCGTTTGGTGTTGCGCTGATTATTGGTGCGCTGATGTTGTACGGGTTCGCACTCAATATTGCAAGCCCACTGCAGCAACAATTTGGCGCGCTTCCAGTTTTGTGGCGTGCAGAAATCGTTGCTGTCGTACTGCTTGCCCCACTCGGCATCTATTCAACGTTGCACAATGATCGACCATTTGAATGGGTTGCACTTGCTGCAGTGCTCGCTCTTGGTGTTCTCGGCACAGCCGTTGCGCATTATGCGATGGTGATGCTCGCTGGCCGACTTGGATCGACACGTGCATCAGCAAGCTTGTATTTAATGCCAGCAGTTTCGCTTGCTCTTGGCGTAGTCGTGAACAACGAAGACGTTGCTCTGCTTGCAATTATTGGCAGCGGTATCGCAGTGCTTGGCGCCTATGTTTTGAGCCGTAGCCGCCAGAAGCTTGCCTAACAAGCTTTAAAGCTTTGCTCCGCCAATGCGCAGATCATCACGCCGGCGAGTAAAACCTGTTGTGTCCAAATGATTGATGAGTGGAAGCGCATATTTGCGTGACACACCAAGGTGTTCGCGAAACTGGGCAACTGTGAAACCTTGCGGGTTCGTAACAAGTAAGTCGCGCACAGACGCAATTGCTTTCTCAAGTGCAGAGGAATGAAAATATAATTCATCGCAGTGCACGAGCACGCCACGCTGCACTAGTTGTCGAACAATCGATTTGTCGAGCGATGCGACGTCGGGCGGCATACAACCTGCATCTGCAAACTGTTTCACCATTGGGTGGGAAGCGACATCGTTTGCGTCGGCACTGCGAGCACGCCCATCGCGCACAGTCACATTTGTAAGCGTCGGTAATACAAGCCGCTGATGTGTTGTCAGAGTGGCGACGTCGACTCCTAAGTCTTTCGCCGCGGTAATGAGCGCCATAACTTCGTTGCTCACTTCGGTCAGATTGGTGGTGGTAGTAACCCACCCATCGAGCGCCTGCTCGACTTCGGATATATCAACATTGCGGCCAGCAAGCAGGTGCAACTGTTGCAGTTGCACCCAGCCCCGCTCGGCAACCAAACGCAGGATTTCTTTATTGGGCTTGGCCTTCGACGAACGAAGAATGGGCTGGATGTCGAGTACCTCGCCACCACCGATGGTTTCATCGCGTCCAGATTCGCGCAGAATAAAGCGATCGCCTGGTGCAAGAGGAATCATGTCGGGGAGTGCAACCCGGATGAAACCTGTTTCGCCGCTTTGGATGCTTGTTGAACCAATGGTGTGCAACACAACTTTGATTTCTCGTGAACCGACATACATCATGTAGCTTCCGCGTTTTGAAACCGCGTGTTCAATTGACTCCAACACTTTTAACGATGCATCAAATTTGTTGGTGCCGAGCCATTGTCCATCAACCACCAAGACATCACCGCGATTAATGCTTTGGTGGTCGACTCCTGTGATGTTTAGAGCACATCGGTTACCTGCTTCAAGTTTGTCAAGCGAAATTCCATTGGACTGAATGCCACGAACTTTGACAGCGCTATTGGATGGCTGTTGCATAAGTTCGTCGCCAACGCTGAGCGACGAACCAGTGAGCGTGCCTGTGATGACCGTGCCAGAACCTTTTGCGGCAAACGAACGATCGACCCAAATGCGTGGTCGGTGTGTGTTGAC
>CANGZK010000150.1 GCA_947458565.1 Acidimicrobiaceae bacterium | reverse complement strand
ACGCGCATATCATGCCGTATCTGTGGCGCTTCAGAATGTGTATTGGGAAGGCGCTGTCGGTGTGAGTGATGCTGCTGTATTGGCATCAATAAGTGATCTGACGAGAAATGACAATGTTGAGGCACTCAGCGCGGTGAGGGCATTCATTACAGATTCCTGCAGAGTCGACCTAGGTAGTGGTATTAACAAAATCCCTGGCGAAGAGATTAATTTGCCAAGTCCATCTATCGATATAGAACCACAACCGGATTTGAATACAGACTTCTACGATGAGGAAAGCTCGCTGAGATCGTACGCATATTTTATTGCTGAACGATTAGGGCAGGTTTTGACACCTGAACAAGCGTTTTGTATCGGCATCTTGTTGACTGATAACGCCTTAGAAAATGGCGCGATTCCTGATGCGCAATTTGACGTCCTCGTTGATGATTCATTTTCTCAGTGCGATGTTGAAAGAATTAGTGCAACCACGATTAAGGACTGATACAAACTAGATTGTCGTCATGGAATTTGTATTGATTCGACATGCTCAGCCTGAGTGGGTTAAAGATGGTCTGAGCGTAGTAAACCCACCATTGTCTGAGCTGGGTTTTCGTCAGGCCGAGATATTGGGTGAACGGTTGAAGGATGACAGATTCGACCATGTATTTGTCAGTCCGCTGCTTCGGGCCCGTCAAACCGCAGCTCCGTTCCTGAATCATCACGCACGGCCGCAAGTGATCGAACCTTGGCTTGAAGAAATACGTGAACCTGCGTGGCATGGTCAGCCCGCGGAAGTAACAGTAAAGATGTATAACGATGACGCAAAGGCGAACTCCCTTGATCGTTGGTCAGGTTTGTCAGGTGGAGAGTCGGTGAGTGATTTTGTAGCGCGTATTCGCAGTGGTTGCACAGAGTTCTTGTTGCGACATGGCGTGCGACGTCAGGATACGTTGTTGCCCGTTTGGGATATTGATGATCCAAAGACGAGTTTCGTTTTTGTCGCTCACGCTGGCACCAACAGCGTCATCATTTGTCATTTACTTGGGCTAGAACCAACACCCTGGGAGTGGGAACGATTCGTGATTGGTCATGCATCGATGACCACGATAAAAGCAATCAAGCTTGGAGATGGCTATACCTTTAGCCTCGAGAATCTCAGTGATCTCGAGCATCTTGCACTTACTGACCGCACTAGATAGACCTCATACTTACATGGGTGAGACGATGATGGTTCTCACATCGTCACCGCCTCACCCTTCGAGACTGCCTGTCTTGATCGTTATGGCTGTGGGAGCACATCCGTAACGTTGCAAGCATCGACTGCCTTGAGAATTGCGTATGGGTTAACTGCAGGGCCACCAAATGGGTGAACTTCAAAGTGCAAGTGTGGTGTTTCGGTATTTCCAGTCGATCCGTTATATCCAATGACCTGACCGGCCTTGACTGGGACACCTGCTGCGATACCAGGTGCAAAGCTGTCGAGGTGTGCGTAGTAAAAGTATGTTCCATTTGGCAATGTGAGATAAATAGCATTTCCACCATTGCGTCCACCTGTTGAAACCTTGCTGATCACTCCGTCGTTTGTTGCATACAGTGCCAAACCACGGGCACCAATAATGTCGGTGCCTTCATGCGAGCGACCTTCTGAGCGGGCCTGACCCCAAGTGTCTGTGAAGCCACAACGACCTTGCATTGGAAACACCTGCAAAGTTGGCAAACCAAGTGACTCAAGGCTTGGAATTAGAGCAAGTGCGATTGCTGTGTTGATGTCAAGAACTTTTGACTGGTTCAGGCCACGAGCGATTTGAAAGCTCTCAATAGCAACACTTGTTGCAACACCGAAGATGCCGTCTGCTCCACCCTTAACTGGTATTCCGTTTGCGATCAGTGCGTTTTGCAATGCACGAACCAAATCTCCCTTGTGACCACGAATTGGAAGAGTTTCAAATGTCATCAAGGTTGCAGGTGCTGCAACTGGCGCTGCAACTGGCGCTGCTACAGGAGTAGCAACAGCCTTTACTGCAGCAACAGCTACTGCCTTAGGTGCACTCAAAATACCGAGTGCGATTGCTGTTGGTTCGTCGACAATTTTTGTGACGTTGAGGCCCTTGGCCGACTGAAACTTGCCAAGTGCAATCGAAGTTGCAAGACCAAATCTTCCATCGGCACCACCCTTGACAGCGAAGCCACTGTTGATCAGTGCTTGTTGTACCGACCACACAGAATCGCCAGTCGATCCAACTGCAGGCAAAGATGATGTGCTGAGTGCCGTGACATCAACGAGACCTAGAAACTTTGCCGTCTTGCTATCGAGCGATCCGGTTGCCTTGAAACCTGCAACTTTTTGCAGTGACTTCAATGCAGAGCGAGTTGCCTTCGAGTAGGCACCGCTTACTCCGCCCTTGATGCTGAATCCGCGAGCCAAGATCGCTTCTTGCAGCCGAACCACTTGTGGGCCACTGTCACCAAATTGTGGCAGTTGTGATGCACCTGCCGAAATGACAGACGATGCAGACACAGCAGTGGTGCTGATTGAGGTCGCTGCGATTCCGAACGTTATGGACAATGCGCTGATTGCGACTACTTTGCGAAGAATATTGCTTTTCATGTCGTGCTCCCTTGACTTGCTTGCGGTGTGAGTTCCGCATTAGGGATCGGTCAAAAGAGCAATAACTTGAGTAAAAAACCACAGAAAATATCTAGGTGACCACTTTGAGTGATATTTCAGGGTCTATCGGCGAAAATGGCCCTATTTCGAGCACAGGGAGTGACCTGAAGGGCATTCAGTGGGATTCAGTAGTCTCATTGAGGTGCCAAAGCAGCAGATATCGCAGAGGACGTTTTTGACGGTTTCCCAGTGTGCGCTTGCGTTTCTGTGCGTCATCGTGGTGAGTGGCGCTCTTGTGCGCCTCACCGGATCGGGGCTCGGTTGCGTTGATTGGCCTGGATGTAGCGAAACAAAATTTGTAGATGTTTCGACTGGTCATTCTGCAATAGAGCAGATCAACAGACTTTTTACTGGAGCGGTCAGTGCCGCTGTCGCAGCTGCAGCGCTCGGGTCATTCTTGATAACGCCGCGCTGTCGCAAGACTCTTTTGCTCGCAAGTGGCTTAGTGTTTGGTGTACTAGTCCAGGTGCTCTTGGGAGCAGTTGTTGTGTGGACAGGACTCAATCCGTGGTCGAATATGGCTCATTTCCTT
>CANGZK010000149.1 GCA_947458565.1 Acidimicrobiaceae bacterium | reverse complement strand
AGTTTCACTTGCGTCGGTACTTGAACAGTCTTTCAACTTGTCTGGCATGCCTGCGCCCGCGAGTGCTGTTTTGCGTCGCACAGCGTTGCGTGCATTTTTTGCTGCGAGACGCGCTTGCGCTGCGCTTACTGCTTTTTTGACAATGCGGTTTGCTTCAGTTGGGTTTTCTTGCAACCACTCTTCGAGTTTGGCATTGGTTTCTTTTTGTACGAACGAACGAATTGAAACGTTGCCGAGTTTTGCTTTTGTTTGGCCTTCAAACTGTGGCTCGCGCAGTTTGACAGCAACAATGGCGGTGAGGCCTTCGCGAATGTCTTCGCCGAGCAAGTTCTCTTCTTTTTCCTTAAGACCGCCGCTGGCGCGTGCGTACTTGTTGAGCACCGAAGTCAGCGCTGTCTTGAAACCTTCTACGTGCATGCCGCCTTCGACTGTGGAAATACCGTTGGCGTAGCCATAAATGCCTTCGTAATAACCGGTATTCCACTGCAGGGCAATGTCAAGTGTTTGGTCGGCTTCGCTTGCTTCGTAATTAGCGACCTTAGTAAACAGTGCTTCGCGTGATGCATTGAGGTGCTTCACGAAGTCAATAATTCCACCCTTGTATTGGTAAGTGATCTTTTGTTTTTTGTCTGCGCGTTCATCAACGAACACCACTTCAAGATCGCGATTAAGAAATGCAATCGTTTGCAAACGCTCGGTGACAGTGCGCGCAACAAACTCAGTGCCTTCAGCAGCAAAAATTGTTGGGTCTGGAATGAATGTAATGGTCGTGCCAGTTGCAGTCTTGCTTGGTGACGCACCAACTTTTGTAATTTTTGTTTTTGGTGTGCCGCCATCGACGAACTCTTGGCGGTAACGCACACCATCGCGGTCAACTTCTGCAATAAGTTTTTTGGACAATGCGTTTACAACGCTGACGCCCACACCGTGCAGACCGCCAGAAACTTTGTAACCGTCGCCGCCAAACTTGCCACCGGCATGCAACACGGTGAGCACCACTTCGAGTGCCGACTTACCTTTGTGCGGACCAGATGGATATGGGTCGACCGGAATACCGCGGCCGTTGTCGCTGACCGAGCATGAGCCGTCGGCTTGCAATGTAATGACTACTTTCGTGCAATAGCCGGCCATTGCTTCGTCGACTGCGTTGTCAACCACTTCCCAGATGAGGTGATGCAAACCCGCGAGACCAGTTGACCCGATGTACATACCTGGACGTTTGCGAACTGGATCAAGACCTTCAAGGACTTGAATGTCTTTTGCACCGTAGGAAGCAGAGCCCGCGGTAGACGATTTACTGGCTTTGGCAGTTGCCATTATTGACCCCGAAAAGTTGGGCCCCGAAGGGGATTTTTAAGCGAATTGAGCAACATAAATAACACAGTGAAGTCTACCAATTACCTGTTGCGCGGATTGCGTTTTACTCGCACTTCGATGGCGGTAATTGTGCTGGTTGTCGCAGCATTTAATTTCTCAACAAGTTGCGGTTCTAAGAACCTCATTTGAGTTGCCCACGATGGATCGTCGATTTCGACAATCAGCCGACCTCGCTCAAGTTTGATTGGTGTGACATGTTGGGCAACTTGTTCGCCAACTATTTTTGGCCACTCTCCAAACACACCGGTGATCGCGGTTGTCGAGTCGGCGCCAAGTCGGTCGAGCAGTGCGTCGAGTGCACCTGCCAACGAACTACTGGTGTTGCTGGTTAAAAAATTTTGCTCGTTTGTTTCGTCGCTCATGTTTTGGCTCTCGTCGTCAGGACTCACGGATGGTTCCGCCTTCAATGTGTACGAGAGTGTCCGGATGTGCAGTTTGGGGCAAAACCCCCGCAGACGTAATGAGTACTTGGCCTAGCGGGAAGTGCCGAAGGAGGGCCGCACTGCGATGTGGGTCTAATTCGGACAACACATCGTCGAGGATCAGCACCGGTGGGCTGCCAATTTCGGTGGTGATGAGGCGGTGCACAGCCAACCGAAGCGCGAGCGCGAGGGTTCGTTGCTCTCCCTGTGATGAATGTGTTCGTGCGGGCAAACCATTAATAGACAGCTCGATGTCGTCGCGGTGTGGACCAACAGTGCTTGAACCGCGTCTCAGATCGTCGCTGCGACTCTCGACCAAACAGCGAGCAAGACCTGTTGTTCGCCATTCGGGTGCGTACGACATGCCGACTGGAGTTTGGGCTTCGTCGAGTTCGGCGAGCTCTACGTACGCAGCTTGCACTTGCGGCAACAACATCTTGAGCATTTGCTCGCGAGCATCACCGAGTTGTGTTCCGTGCGTCGCCAACTTTTCGTCCCACACATCGAGTGTTGTTGCGATGTCGGGCGAAAGTCGTCCACCTGATTGTTTTAGTAGTGCGTTTCGTTGTTTGAGCACACGCTCGACTTCGACACACAGCGCATCTTGTTTGGGCCACAAGGCCACCAGTGCGTCATCCAAAAAATCTCTGCGAACTGACGGCGCGTCTTGCACAAGGTTGAGGTCTTGGGGGGAAAACACCGTGGTGCGCACAACCCCTAACAAATCGCGGGTTTTGGCCAATTTTTGCTTATTTACCAGCACCTTATTGCGACCTGTGCGGCTGAGTTCTGCCTCGATCAGCACCTCGCGGCCATCTGAATGGGTAATGGTTGCCCGAATGATGGCGGTGTTGGCGCCAGTCTTGATCATTGCCTCGGTGGGTACTCCCCTAAAACTTTTGAGCGTTGCCAAATACGACAACGCTTCAACAAGATTGGTTTTGCCCTGACCGTTGTCGCCGATGACTGCAGTGACGCCATCGGTCAACGAGATCTGCGCCGACGCATAGTTACGAAAGTCGGTTAGCTCCAGGTGTTGAATAATCACAGTTGGGCAACACTACGGCGTTACTAGTTGGTGAGGCGTTGTGGCATCACCAAGTACAAATAGTCCGGTGCCCCAACTCCGCGCAACACCGCAGGTTTGATTGGGTCGGTTGTTTGAATAGTGATTTCGTCGCCACTCACTGCTTCGATGCCGGCAGCAAGATACTCCGGGTTGAAACCAACAGTGATCTCTGACCCGACCATTGTTGCGTCGAGTTCTTCAACCGTGTTGCCAACATCTTGAGTAGTAACAATCAACTTGAGTGAAGTTGCTGTCATCTCGAGTCGAACTGGAGTGGTTTCGCGAGCCAAAATGCGGCAGCGACGAATCGCTTCT
>CANGZK010000148.1 GCA_947458565.1 Acidimicrobiaceae bacterium | reverse complement strand
GCAGTTGCAAGAGGCCGAGACCCTCGACGCCAGATTGCGAGATATCACAACCGAACGCGACACAACCCGCGCCAAAGTGAATGACCTCTCGAAGCAGGTTGGTGCCCTTCGCCGCTCGGGTGACAATGACGCAGCCGAGGCTCTGATGGCCCAAAGCCGTGCGATGGGTGATGCCGAGCAGGCACTTGTTGTCGAGTTCGACCAACTCACCGAATCTCTGCGCGATGTACTGCTGCGCATTCCAAATACACCACACCCCGACGCGGTTGACGGTGCAGGCGACCACGAGAATCCAACAATCACTGGGCCTGTCAATATGCCTGCGTCGTTTCCTGACTACCAGCGCGTGCCCCACTGGGAGACAGCAACTGCTTTGGGCATTCTCGACAATGAGCGCGCCGTCAAGATCAGTGGTGCAATGTTTACGATGCAACGGGGAGCAGGGGCAACCTTGGCTCGCGCACTGTGTCAACTTGCGCTCGATCGCAACGCAGATGCGTTTGAAGAAATCCGTCCACCATCGCTCGTCACCACAGCAACGCTCACCGCAACCGGTCAGCTGCCGAAGTTTGCCGACGATGCGTATGCAATTGAGCGCGACGACTTGTGGTGTATTCCAACTGCCGAGTCTTCATTGACTTCTATTCATGCAGGCGAAGTGCTCGATGAAGCGAGCTTGCCTGTGCGCTACATGGCTCACACATCGTGTTATCGACGCGAGGCCGGATCCGCGGGTCGTGACACACGCGGCATGTTGCGCACACACGAATTCGACAAGGTAGAAATCTTGGCAGTCACTACGCCCGAGCAAGCACCCGAGATGTTGCAAGAACTCGTTCGTCGCGTTGAAGGAACAATCGCTGTACTTGGTTTGCCATATCGCATTATCGAAATCTGCACTGGTGATTTGGGTCAAAGCCATCACCGCAGCTTTGACGTTGAGGTGTATGTGCCAGGTGGCGACTCGTGGCTCGAAGTGAGTTCCATCAGTTGGTTTAGTGATTATCAGGCACGTCGCGCCGACATTCGGTTTAAGCGCACGGGCCAAAAGGGAACCGAAATGACGCACACATTAAACGCGTCTGCGCTTGCAGTGCCACGCGTGTGGGCGGCAATCATCGAAAACAATCGTCAGCAAGATGGCTCGGTAATTATCCCCGAAGCTTTGCACCCATACATGCGTGGCATCACGCGCATTTCGCCAAAGTAATTGGCTGGTTGGCGGTCATGTCACTGCGCGATCGCCGCATTCAATACGAAACCGCAGGGCTAGATCGCAGCGATCTCCACGATGATCCATTCGCGCAATGGAACACTTGGTATGAACAGGCTGCCGCTGCCGGAGTAGCCGAACCAAATGCAATGTCGGTGGCGACCATCGCCGACGACGGAATACCTGATGCGCGTATTGTTCTTGCACGTCATGTTGATGCAAGCGGCTTGGTTTTTTACACCAACTACACAAGCGACAAGAGCGCACAACTCGAATCACATCCAGTTGCTTCAGCAGTTTTTTCGTGGCTCGACCTGCATCGCCAGGTGCGTGTGCGTGGGTCGGTTTGCCGAGTTCCAGAATCACAAAGCGATGAGTATTTTGCATCGAGGCCTCGCGATTCGCAACTAGGCGCGTGGGCGTCTCCGCAATCTCAAGTGATCAGCGATCGCTCGGTGTTGGTTGAACGGCTCGAGCAATATCGAAAGCAATTTGAAGGCGCCGATGTGCCTCGGCCACCCATGTGGGGTGGTTGGGTAATAGAGCCTGTTGCCTTTGAGTTTTGGCAAGGCCGACCAAGCCGCTTGCATGATCGTTTTAGATACTCACGAGCGACCGTGAACTCGACCGTTTGGAGCATTGAGCGCCTCGCTCCTTAGCTCAGACAGCTTTTTTGTTATTCCAGGTGTTTACTGAACTCACGAGTCCAGTGATCAGAGAGTGCGTATGCGGGGTGAGGTGCGGGCCTTCCCAATCCCACCACAGTGGGCTCGAGCCACGTACGCGTGGTGGAAGCTCGATCTGAACTCCACGATTGCGCACTCGATTAACCGGATTGTCTGCGTGTTGACCTGCTAAGTCAGACGGAATGTTGGCAAGATCGTCTTCAATTTCGTATGCAGGTAAAGCGGTGCGTAGGTGCCCAGCAACGTGTGTGGCAAGCTCACGGTTTTGACCACCCAGTAACAACGTGGTGAATAAACCTTTGCGGCCATAACCATGAATGGTGATCACCACATCTACGTGATCTAAAAATGTTGCAAGAACTGGTGAATGCTCTGGGTCAATTTGGTGCGATGGAATATGCCACTTAAGAGCCTTGGGTTGGTGAATGCCGTAATACGAAGCGCCAGATCGTTCGGCTGCTGCCTGCGCTATCACGTCTGTTTGTTCTTCCAAGCCGCCGCCATGAAAGGCCATGAAACCAAACTTGCTGCGCAGAACACTCGACTCTTCAACATCGGGATGCGCAAGAAGGTCAGCGAGCATTATGACTTCTTGCTGCTTTGTGATCGCAATTGATTGACGACGATTGCGCCACCGACAACAACAATGAACACCAAACCGAGACGCCATGCACCTTGACGCTGCAAGAAGGTGGCAACAGATGATTGCCAACCTTCAACATTTTGTGTGACATTGCCAGCCGATGAGCGCTCAGATACTGCGACGTACCAATACCAAGTGAGATACATGCCGGTGAGCACGATGAAACCAGCAGCAAGTTTGTCCACGTAGCGCAAACCGTTTTTCAATACTCGCAAGAGTCCGCCCTGAGCAACGGCAAGAGTGACCGTCAGTGTGCTCACGAGAAGCCCCATGCCTACGCCATACAACACAATGCTCAGTACGCCAGACGCAAATCCGTGCAATCCGATAGAGCCAAAAATTGCTGTGGTGAGAAAACCGATTGTGCAACCAATGCTGGCAACTGCATAAGCGATACCAAAAATAAACATGGCACGAAGCGAACGGTCTCGTTCCCCGCCAATTGCTGGAGTGATAAATGATGGTTTCCAACCAGCGAGCATTGCAAGACCCATCACAACTAGCGCGATACCGATGAGAAGCCCTGCATATTTGGCGTTGAGCTCAATCCACTGAGTGAACAATCTTGAGATGGTGCCAATGACGAGAAAAACGAGCATGAACCCACTGGATACTGCGGCACTGACCAAAAGAGCACGACGAATTGGTGCGCGTTGTGCAGCAGGGTTGGCCGAGTCGATACCCAAAAAATACAACAG
>CANGZK010000147.1 GCA_947458565.1 Acidimicrobiaceae bacterium | reverse complement strand
GCGGGTTCCGCATACGTCACGCCGATACTTGTTTGGATCTTTGCAACTCCGGGAGGATTCTGGTCTTGAATAGGACTGTTTTTTAGCCCATGTGTGGAAGGTTTGTGCGCAAGACATCGGCTGTGCAGGTTGCAGAAGCATTTGTGGCACAAGTCGACACTGACGAGTTGGGTTTGAATTTCAATGTTGCACCCACAAGCCAAGTGCTGGCAGTCGTTGGTGAACCAAACAATCGATCACTTGTGAGTTTTTCATGGGGATTGATACCTAGATGGGCGCCAGACTCTTCGCGTGCAGCAAGCATGATCAACGCTCGAATAGAAACAGTTGCAGAAAAACCATCATTTCGAGATCTGGTTTCTAGAAACCGGTGCGTACTTCCTATGGACGGTTATTTTGAATGGAAAGAACAATTACGTCATGACACAAGTAAGGCAGTGAAACAACCATTTTACTTTTCGGTGGATCTTGAATCTCGTTTCTCCCACAAGGGTGTTTTGGCGATAGCAGGACTTTGGACCTCATGGAAAGATCCAAACCAACCCGACGCTCAGGCGGTGCATACTGTTGTCGCTCTGACAACAAATGCGAACGACATGGTTGGAGAGATCCACCATCGAATGCCTGTGTTATTGGATGAGCAGGGTGTTGATAATTGGCTTGATGTAAAAAATCAGAGTCCACTAGACAAATTGGAAGTAGTTCCAAATGATGCACTTGTCGTTTGTGCAGTAAGCACCAGAGTGAATAATTCGCGCAACAACGGAAGTGGCTTAATTGAACCTATAGTTTTGGCGCACGTAGAGACATTTGACGAACTCAAACTGTTTTAAGAACAGAAGCAAGTTTTTCGGCCTGTTCGGCCAACTGCACAGGTTCAACGTGTGTTGATGCTTGTTCGAAAGATAAGTCCATCATGGTGTTTGCAGGAATGACATGAATATGGCAGTGGGGAACTTCGAATCCGGCAATGATGAGGCCAACTCGACTGCACTTATAGAGTTCTTTTTGCGCCAAACCTATTCTTTTAGCGACAACCATCAGGTGGCTTGAAGTTTCATTTGAAAGATTGGTCCATTCGTCGGTCTCCTCGATTGGGACAACCAATGTGTGGCCGGTCGAGATCGGATTGATGGTCAGAAATGCAACACTGAGTTCATCTCTGTGTACAAAATGACCTGGAATCTCACCAAGAATTATGCGAGTGAACAGCGACGGCATGAAGAAGATTGTAGTGTCGTTGACTGTGAGCGCAGAAAAGGAAAAATTGACATCTGGGATGCTGTCTTTCCCAAATGCAATCACGTTGGCGCGGTTGTGCATGTTGCCAGTTTTTTTGTATGTGCTTTTCGGTCGTGACAATCCTGCGGGTGCTGCTTGGTTGTTGGGCGCAATTTCCTATACAGACTGGATCGACGGTTGGGTTGCTAGAAAGCTCAATCAGACTTCAGTTTTCGGATCAGTTTTTGATCCGTTCGTCGACCGCATGTTGTTCATTGTTGCAACACTCGGTGTAATGATTGATGGCGGAGTGCCGAGGTGGTTTTGTATCGCCATTTTGGTTCGTGAAATTGCAGTTGGGGGAGCCATGCTGGTTGCAACGTTCTTTGGCATGCAACGATTCGCGGTCAGTTATTGGGGAAAGTGGTACACACTGTTTTTGATGACATCAGTGCCATTGCTGTTATTGGGATCGAGCACGAGTGGTCTAGCCGATGGGGCGACTCTTTTGGGTTGGATACTTGCGGTGCCGGGCCTGTGTCTGAGTTACTACACAGCGGTTGTGTACGTGCCCGTAATTAGGGCGAACTTGCGCGCGGGGCGTGTTGGCTAAGGGCTACGGTATGGGTATGGCCTATACATTCTGCAACTCATGTGGGCATCGAAATCCTCCAGAAGCGACTTTTTGTTCTGCCTGCGGAAGTGTCTTGGATCATCCGAATGAGCGGACAATAGTGCTGGCGAAGGTAGATCCGCTGCAGGATGCTCCTGGGGACCAAGACAACGTGCAAGTGCTTCTCAGTGAGATTCGGGGAAGCCAGAGTTCACACGGATTGCTTGTTATGCGCTCTGGTGAACGATCGGGTGAGCGTTTTTCATTGGCGTTGGATCGTGTTGAAATTGGTCGAAACCCAGAGTGCACCGTGTGCCTTGATGATGTGACTGTTTCACGGCGTCATGCGGAGCTGAGGCTTGGCAGTGAGGGTTATGTCGTCACTGATATGGGGTCGCTGAATGGCACCTATGTGAATCAGGAACGGGTTGACGAGATCGTGTTGCAAAACGGTGACGAATTACAAGTAGGTAAGTATCGCATGGTGTTTTTCGACGGCGCAAGCAACTAATTCCGTTTTTCGGATTCGTCGAATTAGTGGCAGAATGTACGACCTGTGATGACTGACAAGAACTATCTCTCAATTGGCGAGGTGCTCGGACTTCTTCTTGAAGAATTTCCCGACGTAACCATTTCGAAGATTCGATTTCTTGAGAGTCAGGGCCTGATCGAGCCAGAGCGCACAGCATCCGGGTATCGCAAGTTCAGTAGATCAGAAGTTGAGAGACTTCGGTTTATTTTGCGCGAGCAACGTGAGAACTATTTGCCACTCAGAGTTATTCGAACAAAACTCGAAGGTGATACCAGTGACGGCATGATCAGACCCTATGACGACACTTCGCCTCACATCGAACGGAGTCAGGCAACAAGTGGCGGTCATCCTGCTGCTCGTCAAAATCTTGCCAAAGCTCCCAGTGCTCCATCGCGTTCTGCGAAAAAGGCTGACGACACTTCTTCGATCAGTCGTACTGAATTGCTGCAAGAGTTGGATGCAGATGATGTTGTGTTGAAATCACTTGTTGCGAATGGTCTTGTCAAGCCGCGTATTGTCGGTGATATAGAAATGTTTAGTCCTTTAGACAAGGAGATCGTTTCGATCGCTGCGCAATTTATTGCGAAGGGTATAGATGTTCGCCATTTGAAAACTTGGAAACATTCTGCGGAGCGTGAATTTGGTTTGTTTGAGCAGAGGATCATGCCATTTTTACGGCAACGCAATCCGGCAGCAAGACAAGAGGCGATGGAATTGCTTGATGAATTGACTGATCTTGCCGACCAACTACGAACAGCATTTGTTACGGTCGCAGCTCGTGGATATAACGAGGGGCGATCACAGTAATGCTCATCGAACTTGATCTTGAAGGCGTACGTCTTGAGATGCCAAGCAACACTCCAATTCTGATGTTGC
>CANGZK010000146.1 GCA_947458565.1 Acidimicrobiaceae bacterium | reverse complement strand
GCGTTGCCGGAAAACTCTTTGTGACCAACCTTGTTACCGCAAAAACCCAACAAATCAACACGTCAGAAGCAGTCTTTGACCCACGAATAAGTCCAGATGGAAAGCACATTGCATACGTGCGCGATGGAAAATTGTGTGTCTGTGACTTGACCGGTACAGAAACCATTGTGGCCACTGAGAGTCAGCCAAATGTTGAAGTCACTTGGGGTCAAGCAGAGTTTATTGCGGGCGAAGAAATGGGACGCCAACGCGGTTTTTGGTGGTCCCCCGACAGCACTTCACTCGCAGTCTGCCGTGTTGACAATTCACCCGTTGCCATGACATGGATTGGTGACCCTGCGAATCCAGAAACAAAACCCCGACAGCATCGTTATCCGTTTGCTGGCACCAAAAACGCTGATGTTTCGTTGCATATTTTCAATATCAACTCAAACAACAACACAACCGACCGAATTGATGTTCAGTGGAAACAATCACAATTTGAATATCTCACCACTGTTCAATGGACAAGCAATGGACTAATAGTTGCGCTTCAAAATCGCGAACAAACCAAACTTGAAGTTTGTGCAGTTGACACCAGCACTGGAGCGCTCAGCACAATACAAACCGAAACCGACGAACATTGGATCGATTTAGTGGCTGGAAGCCCCACACTGCTTGAAGATGGTCGACTCGCAATGTGTTGCGAACGCAATGGCGTGAGGGCACTGACCGTTGGTGATCACGTCGTTACGAATAGCGATACTCAGGTACGAAGCATCATCACGACGACGCCTACGTCTATCTATTTTGCAGCGAACCCAATTACCGACCCAACAGTGCTGCACGTAATGCGCTGCGCGCTTCCTGATCTCTCGGTTTCTTCTCTCACTGACGAACGAGGCGTGCATACCGCTTCAGTTGGCGGCAACACGGTTGTGATTCGCAGCGCATCACTTCGCGAAAAGCGCACTGCCACTCGGGTTAATGGCGCTCACGAAATCCCGAACAATGCCGAGACATCACTCGTCACACCAAATGTGACTCTGCACCGAGTTGGCCCAAACAAGATCGCAACAGCGGTTGTGATGCCACACGATCACGATGGTTCACCACTGCCCATTTTGTTCGACCCATACGGTGGCCCACACGCACAACGAGTGGTTTCGGCATCAGGTGCATACTTTGCTTCGCAATGGTTTGCGAACCAAGGGTTTTGTGTAGTTATTGCCGATGGTCGCGGCACACCTGGTCGTGGCACACAGTGGGAACGCGATGTACATCACGATCTTGCAACCAAAATTCTTGAAGACCAAATAGCAGTACTGCACGAATTACCAAGCCTCGTGCCGTGCGCCGACACAACACGAGTAGGTATTCGTGGATGGAGTTTTGGTGGCTACTTGGCCGCACTTGCAGTGCTGCGAGCACCCGAGAAGTTTCATGCAGCAGTAGCTGGCGCTCCCGTTACTAAATGGGATCTGTACGACACGCACTACACCGAGCGCTATATGGGCAACCCGAAAACGAACGCCGATGATTATGAATCGACTTCACTCGTGGCACATGCGCATCTACTTGAGCGGCCACTATTGCTCATTCATGGGCTCGCAGATGACAACGTACTTGCTGCTCACACTCTGCAGTTTTCAACAGCGCTACTCCACCATGGAAAAGTTCATGAGTTGCTCGCGCTCAGCGGGGTTACGCACATGACACCACAAGAAGTTGTTGCTGAGAATTTACTACTGCACCAACTTCAGTTTTTGCAGCGCGCACTAGCCAAGTAGTTGTCCAACCGCAATGCGTTCTCGACCCGACAAATCTTGTTTTATCTCTGCGCCAACGAAGCCAGATGCAGACATCATTGCGAGCACATCAGCACCCTGTTGATACCCGATCTCGAGCACCAACCAACCCGACTTCTTCAACCATGTTGAGGCACCTTCTATAACAGCCCGCAAATCTGAGAGCCCGTTGTCGCTCGCATACAAAGCGGAATGCGGCTCATACAAATGAACGTCTGGCGCAACCTCGGTATCTGCTTGAGCAATATATGGCGGGTTGCAGATTGCAATATCGATGTGTCCGGCAATGTCTTGTGGCAACGCATTCCACCAACTGCCATGCGCAACGCGTACGTTTGCTGCTGCACGACCAATACCAACCATGTTTGCGCGAGCAACATCGAGGGCATCAACCGACGCATCGGTGAGCCACACATGCGCAGCATCTGCACCGAGTTCGAATGCCATCGATAAACCAATAACGCCACTACCCGTGCCCAGATCAACAATCCGCAAAGCCTCATTGCTACTTGTTTTTAGCGCAATATCAAGAGCAACTTGCACAACTTGTTCTGTCTCTGGTCGCGGAATAAGTACGCGCTCATCAACCATCACGTCGAGGTGCCTAAAAGCCCATCGCTTCATGACGTATTGCAACGGCACACCACTTAATCGATTTCGCACCATGTCGTGCAAGCTTTTTGCACACGCGACCGTCACCAACTGATCTTGTTCAGTAGAAAACTCGGCAGCATCCATGCCGCTTGCGTGTTCACATAACCAGCGCGCTTCTTGAGCATTACCCAACTGTTCAACAGTCGCTGCAAGCATTTCGCGCCACGAAACTGTGTCAGTTGCCTCGGTCACTTCGCTACCCGATTAGTGAACTTCGACGGACGCGCCAGCCAACTGTTCGATCTCAAACTGCTCAGTTAGCGCATCGATAACTGCATCAAGGTTGCCCATCAATACATCTTGCAATTGGTACAACGTAAATCCGATGCGGTGATCGGTGATGCGATTTTCTTTAAAGTTGTATGTGCGAATCTTTTCGCCTCGGCCACCCTTACCCACCTGGGCTTTGCGCTGGGCCGACATCTTTTCGGCTTGCTCATCTTCACGCAACTTGAGCAAACGCGAACGCAACACCGTCATCGCGCGCAATCTGTTTTGCAACTGACTGCGTTCGTCTTGCATGGCAACGACCAAGCCAGATGGTTTGTGAGTAATACGCACTGCAGAGTCGGTCGTGTTTACGCCTTGACCACCAGGACCACTTGCGCGATACACGTCGATGTGCAGATCTTTTTCGTCGATCTCGACGTCAACTTCTTCGGCTTCGGGCAACACCATCACTGTTGCAGAAGATGTATGGATACGACCCTGTGCTTCGGTAACTGGCACGCGCTGCACGCGGTGAGGGCCGCCTTCGAAGCGCATCTTTGTCCACACGGTGTCACCTTTTGCCGACACCGTGATTTGGT
>CANGZK010000145.1 GCA_947458565.1 Acidimicrobiaceae bacterium | reverse complement strand
CACGGCTCCACACTAATAGTCTGAACAGATGACATTTGCCTTTGATTTAGCAACTGCAGTGCACGAACAGCAAAACGGTGAGTATTCAGGAGTTGTGCACGACGGATGGGATATTCGAAGCAATGCAAACGGTGGATATGTGATGGCGCTCGTTGCCTCAGCGATGCGCAACGCTTCACAACGCCAAGACCCAATCTCGGTGACTGCACATTATTTAGCTCCGCTGCCGCCGGGCGATGTGCAAATCGCGACTGAAGTAGCGAAGCGAGGCAAAACCTTTTGCACAGTCTCTGCCACGATGCATCAAAACGGGCGAGAAGCAGTGCGAGCGATTGGTGCGTTTGGTGAAGCTGCAGGTCGCAATGAGATTGATGCATCTCTATTGCATGTCGATATTGCCCCACCACAATTGCCACCAATGACCGAATGTTCGCGTAGGCCTTCCTCTGGGCCAGGTTTCAACATGGGGCTCATGAACAAACTCGATGTTTGGTTGCACCCCGACGACACCGGTTTTTCGCGCGGAGAACAAAATGGAAAAACCATTGTGCGTGGGTGGATCAACTTTGCAGATAAACGCCCGATTGACACTTTGTCTCTGCTGCTCATTGCAGATGCATTTCCGCCACCGGTGTTTCAAGTCATGACCGCGGCTGGCTGGGTGCCAACCGTTGAACTCACTGTGCATGTGCGTGCAATTCCTGCACCAGGACCGTTGCGTTGTGTGTTTACCGCACACGTAGTGCAAGGTGGAATGTTTGAAGAAGATGGTGAGATCTGGGATTCAACCGACACACTTGTTGCACAATCGCGACAGATTGGGCTTGTGTCAAAACAATAATTATTTGAGCATCAAAGCGAGTTCGTACACGTGTCGCTTTTGTATGCCGTACTTGGAAGCGACTTTTGCAGCCGCATCTTTTTTGCTCGAACCATTCCTGAGTTCGTCTCGTAATGCATCATTGATCTCTTCGTCGGTTGGCGGCGCTGGTGGCTTTGCGCCTTCGAGTATCACCACGTATTCGCCGCGAGGTTCAGTGGTTTGCGCGTATTTCACTGCGTCGTGCAAGGTTCCACGCCACATTTCTTCATGCAATTTGGTGAGTTCACGAGCAAGTACAACTCTGCGCATTGCTCCGCAAGCGGTTTCAAGATCGTCAAGTGTTTTCTCGAGACGGTGGGGCGCTTCATACAACACAACCGTGCGCATCTCGGCTGCAACATCGTCGATGCGGCGAGAGCGGTCGCTGCCACTGCGCGGCAAGAAACCTTCAAAGACAAATCGTGCAGTTGGCAATCCACTAATCACGAGTGCCATTGTGAGAGCAGACGGCCCAGGTATTGCAGAAACGGTGATGCCCGCGTTCAGCGCTGCCTTAACGAGGCGTTCACCTGGGTCGCTGATGCCTGGCGTGCCGGCATCGCTCACAAGCGCAACATCGATGTCGTCAAGCAACAGTGCAACCACGTGCTCGCAGGCGTCGTGTTCGGTGTGTTCATTAATGACGATGTATTTCTTGCCTGAATGACCAAGATGTTGCAACAACAAACCTGTGCGCCGAGTGTCTTCACAACAAACGACGGTCACTGAACCAAGTGTGTCTATTGCTCGCTGCGACATGTCGCTGAGATTGCCAATTGGTGTGGCAACGAGAGTGAGTGTGCCGCTCATGCGCTGCGAACCTCGATTAGGTCGCCAACTTGTACGCCAATTCGTTCAATCGATCCAGATGGCAACTCGACAATTGTTTTAGATCGACTAACTGGTGCCGCAACGCGCATTGGCTTGAGGCTCTCAGTTTTTACGACTAGTCCTGCGGCATCCAGATACAGCACATCGATTGCGCACTTCATGCCAATTGAATGAATCCATTTGCACGGAGAGATAACGAGTGCAGAATCAATGCTTGTTTGGCCGATGAGACCACGTCGACGCGACTTTGCGGTGTTGGCAATGTCGGCACTCGCGAGCACCTTGCCATCACTCATCAGCCAAGCTGGAGAAAGCGGCTGAGTCTTCATATCGATAAGCGTATTACTAACTGTTGTGCCGAATTTCTAGAGTGTCGCCATCGCAGACTTCATAGTCTTTGCCTTCAACACGGATCTTGCCAAGTTCTTTGGCCTTGTTCCACGAACCAATGGCCAACAACTCGTCCCACGCGATCACGTCGGCACGAATAAAGCCGCGTTGCAAGTCGGAGTGAATTTTGCCGGCGCACTCTGGGGCTTTTGCTCCAGCATTAAATGTCCATGCACGAGTTTCTTTTTCACCAGTAGTGAAATATGTGCGCAATCCAAGCAAGTGATACGCAGAGCGCACCATTCGGGGCAGTGCTCCTTCGCCGAGGCCGAGTGCTTCGAGCATGTCGATGCGATCTTGGCCAACCAACTGTGCTGCTTCTGCTTCGAGTTGCACGCTCATGCCAAGCACCTCAACGGTGCTTGCACTTGCGCTACCTGGTGGTGCCAACTCGGCGCGTACAAGAGCTTCCATTGCAGGGATGGTGTCGAGCTTGTCTTCAGCCACGTTGACTACAGCGAGCACGCGACGCGTGGTGAGCAAAAAGTGTGGAGCAAGCAGCAAGCGATCATCTTCGGAAATGCCTGCGCGATACAGCGGGCGACCTTCGGCCAAGTGAACTTGCGCGCGCTCGAGTGCTTCCATTTCTTCGGTGACGCTCTTGTCCATGCGCGCAGCTTTTTGTGTGCGCGACAAACGAGTCTCAACAGTTTCAAGATCGGCGAGTGCCAACTCAATTTCTACAACGCGCAAATGCTCGAGCGGGTCTGATGGGCCAGGAATGTCGTCGTCTTCAAATGCGCGCAATACAAAAACGATTGCATCGACTTCGCGAATGTTGGCAAGAAATTTATTGCCCAAACCTTCGCCCTTACTTGCACCTTCAACAAGACCACCGATGTCAACAACTTCAACAGTTGCGTACACGGTGTGATTGGTCTTCGACATTTCGGCGAGTGCTTCGAGGCGAGGGTCGAGGACTTTTGCCACTCCGACGTTTGGGTCTTTGGTCGCAAACGGATAGGGGGCTGCAAGTGCAGCACCGTTGGTGAGTGCGTTATATAAGGATGACTTGCCTGCGTTGGGCAAGCCGACTAGGCCAAAGCGTTCCATGGGAACTAGTTACGCTACCTGTAGCCCCACTGTTGCATGGGCCATAGGGATTGTTACTATGGCGGTAGTGTTAATTATCCGCCACTGAAAAGGTGCTCAAACTTATGACCAGTT
>CANGZK010000144.1 GCA_947458565.1 Acidimicrobiaceae bacterium | reverse complement strand
TGAACTTGACTATGCATTGGTGCAGTTGGCCCGCTCACAAAGCATTCAAGTGCTCGAGGGTCACGAATTTGTGTCCGTTCGCGAACAAACCTCAGATCGCATCACAATTGATATCAGCAGCGACGCTAAAAGCAATAAAATTGAAACTATCCAATCAAAGTTTTTGATTGCATCGGATGGCATGTGGTCACCAGTGCGCAAGTCACTTGGCATGTCAACACCGGGCTACCTCGGTGAATGGCATGCGTTTCGTCAATATGCCAACAACGTCACAGGATCAGCAAAAGACCGCTTGCATGTTTGGTTCGATAAAGATTTGCTGCCTGGTTACGCATGGTCCTTCCCTCTGCAAAATGGCCGCGTCAATATTGGCTTCGGCATTTTGCGCGGTGGCAAATACTCGGTGCAACAAATGAAGGACCTCTGGCCCAACTTGCTGGCACGCAAACATATTGCGAAGGCACTTGGGCCCGATGTCGTTATGGAAGACCGACACACCGCGTGGCCAATTCCTGCTCGGGTGACTACTGCGCCACTTTCAACTGGTCGAGTGCTATTTATTGGTGATGCAGCATGCGTAACCGACTCACTGACGGGTGAAGGAATTGGCCAGGCACTGCTTTCTGGGCAACTCAGCGCGCAGGCAATCATTGCTGGGGTCGGCCGTGAAGCTTCGGTTACTCGCAACAAGTATGAACAACTCATCAAGCAAAACTTCTTTGCAGATCATCGCATGTCAATGACTCTTGGCACAATTTTGAAATCGTCATTTGGTGCACGTGCTGCACTGCGTATTGCCAACCTCACGCCATGGACACGGCGAAATTTTGTGCGCTGGATGTTTGAAGACGAACCGAGGGCAGCGTTATTCACTCCGTCTAGGTGGCATCGCAATTTCTTGCGTCGTGCTGGCGCATTTCAAACCAAGTAAGTTGGAACGCATGCGAACACGCCTCACCGAACTTCTCGATATTGAGTTTCCAGTCATGCTTGCAGGCATGGGTGGTGTCAGTTACCACCATCTCGTGGCAGCTGTTTCGGAGGCTGGTGGCCTCGGAACCTTGGGTGCGAGCACCATGCAGGACGGCGAATTGGCTCAAGAAATTGAAGGTGTAAAAAGCCTGACCAAAAAACCATTTGGTGTCGACTTGTTGACTGCGCTTCCACATACCCTCGAGCGCGATGTTGACCTCATCATCAAGAGTGGTGCGCGAGTTTTCGTTGCAGGGCTTGGAGTGCCACGCGACATTATTGAACGGTTGCATAGTCACGGCGTAATTGTTGGGTCGATGTGCGGAAAAGTTCGTCACGCAATCGCAGCAGTTGAAAGTGGTTGCGACTTTGTGGTTGCACAAGGCACTGAAGGTGGAGGCCATACGGGCACCGTTGCCACCATGGCACTTGTCCCCCAGGTGGTCGATGCAGTTGGCAAAAAAGTTGTTGTAGTTGCAGCAGGTGGTTTATATGACGGCCGCGGTCTTGCCGCATCATTGGCTCTTGGAGCCGAAGGCGTCTGGGTCGGCACACGCTTTATCGCAACACCTGAAGCTCGCGCAGTTGACGGCTACAAAGAAAAACTCATTGCCACAGGTGAAGACGGCACGGTGATCACTCGCAGCTACACAGGCAAGACATGTCGCGTCGTGCGTAATGAGTGGACAAACGATTTCGAAAAGCATCCAGAGACACTCCTGCCGTTTCCGCAACAAGCGATCGCTTCAATGCAGGCCGGCGTGAATCACCTTGGCTATCCGGTTGGCACGAAAGTAGACGTCGAGCGCGAGTTCATGCCTGCCGGTCAAGGAATCGGAGCAATTAACGAACTCGTTGCCGCAGGAGACCTGGTGCGCAGCATGGTGCGTGAAGCGCAAGAAACACTTGAACGTCTTACTCGCTAACAAAGATGTTCGACGGCTGTTTGTAGCCGACAACATCTCGATTATCGGTGACTACTTCAGTTATGTCGCACTTGCTGGCATGGTCAAGGAAGTAACAGACTCCAATTTTCTTGTTGCACTCGTCTACGTGGCCTTCACACTCCCGTCTTTCTTCACAACACCGTTCGGTGGACCAACAGTTGACAAGTTTGATCGCAAAAAAATCATCGTTTTTGTTTCCCTCGCTCAAGCAATGTGCGCAGTTGGTTTCTTGTTTGCATCCACTTCGCGTATTTGGATCGCATTTGCTGCCCAAATTGGAATCACTTGCCTCTCATCGTTTATCACCCCGGCATTTGGCGCAGCACTCCCCAATCTGACGCGAAACAGTGAGGAATTACGCCAAGCAAATGCGTTGTTCGGTTCGAGCTGGGGCGCAATGGTGTTTATCGGAGCTGCTGCTGGCGGATTCTTTTCTCAAGCTTTTGGTCGCACTGCCACATTTACGGCAGACATCGCAACATTTGTCATTTGTGCAGGCCTTGTTGCACTTATCAAAACCCCGATGCAACAACAACGCACCACCGAACACAAAGCCCGAATGCGACCTTTCGCCGACATGAAGGAAGCAATTCACTACGCCAAAAGTGACCACACGATTCTTGCCCTTCTTTCTTCAAAAACAATGTTTGCATTTGGGGCGGGCACGGTGAGTCAGCTTTCTGTACTCGCAATTGACGTGTTTGAAAAAGGTGATGGAGGGAGTGGAGCGCTACTTGCCGCTCGCGGTTTTGGGGCTTCCATTGGACCATTCATCATCATGCGCTTTGTTCGCAACAACATGCCGCGCCTTCTCAAAGTTTGCGGTACTGCAGGCATCACCTACGCAATGCTTTACATTGCCGCGGCATCAAGCCCAAACATTTGGATTGCATGCCTATGCGTAATGGGTGCTCACCTGGGCGGTGGCGCACAATGGACACTGTCTACATATGGTTTGCAGGTACGTGTGCCCGACCACATTCTGGGTCGAGTGCTTGCAGGAGATATGGCTATTGCAATCTTGGTGATGGGCACAAGCAGTTTTGCTGCCGGGATTCTTGGAGAATTCTTGCCGATTCGAATTGCAATTGCAGTAATCGGAGCAACGTCCGGAGTAACAGCGGTTGTGTTTCTCTTGGCAACGACGGGGATCAGAAAGCGTCTGCGCAGCGAGATGCAGCTGCAACCAAGCTAGAGGCGCGCGTGTCTGTAAAAAGATACGAACCCATTCGATTCATTACATAGCTAAAAGACATTTTGCGCAGCGGATCAGCAAAGCTCATTGAGCCGCCCGCACCCGAGTGTCCAAATGATCGCGGACTTGAAAGCGGCATTAATTCGGTGGGTGTCAT
>CANGZK010000143.1 GCA_947458565.1 Acidimicrobiaceae bacterium | reverse complement strand
ATAGCTGCAAATCCTCAACAACTACAAGTGAGCACTCAGGATCGTTATCCCATTCCCATTCGGCTGAGAGTTCTGAATGATTGAGCGGAGCAAAAGTAACTCCAGGTCTTGGAGACGGAATCAGAGCAAGAGCTTGTGCATCGGCATGAATAAACATGTGCGACTTCCTTTTAGACGCAGCTTCATGGCATGCGTCCACGAATACCGGAACGAGTTCCTCTGCTCGCGAGCGCACAACACAACAGACATTCAGCGTATTGCAAACCTTTCTATCAAGCGAGTGAGCAACCACCGAGCGAAATCGTTCTGCGTCAGCCAGTTCGCCCACGATCATCCAGGCACCACCCGTGCCGTGAAGACTCGCAGCTATTCCGTGCTGTTGAGCTACTGCTCCCAATTGTGCAACTGCTTTGCCACTGCCCCTAGCAATAGCAAGGGAGACTCGTCGATCAGAAAACAATGCCCAGCCGCTCGCATGCGACCGCGACTCTACGAGCTTCACCGCGCTGGTTGGTAATCCGCTCGCAAGCAAAGCAGGCCGTACGGCTAGATCCATAATCACCTGTGCTGTAGCCAACGCATCACTTCCAATTCTGAATACACAACTGTTTCCAGAACGCAAAACTCCAGTCGCATCCGCAAAAACATTTGGACGTCCTTCAAAAACAAAAGCTACGACACCCAATGGGGCTTTAACCGAAGACACAGACCAACCATCATGTTCGACTGTTTCCATAACCGAACCATCAACATGAGGTGTCTTGGCCCATGTATCCAGAGCGGCGATCATGTCGGAGCGCATTGAATCGGTCAGCAACAACCGACTTGTCGATCGTCCTCGTTCTTGCGCATTGACAACATCGGCAGCATTAACGGCATCGATTTGTGCAAACACATGCTCATTACGAAGGATGCTTGCGAATTCTTCAAAGAAGCGTGTGACCTGCAGCGCTGATGTCGATTTCATTTGCCTAAAGGCTTCGACGCTCTGAGTAACTGCGTCATAACTAATTTGTAGGTCAGCAGATGGAATATGTAGAAGCTGTCCTCCGCTCAACCCGATTATGAGGTCCCCTTCCGTAAAACTTTTGGCAATATCATCACCAATCGGAAAAGGCTTGCCATCTATAAGAACTAAATCAGTCGGACTGATTAATCGACCCATGACAACACCTCGCTGATCTGAACCAACCGACCTTCCTCGATTGAATGATGAGCTGCCTGACCAATTGCAACCGACCACAATCCATCACTCAAACCAACTTGCGCTTCACGACCAGTGCGCACAGCGGACTGAAGTTGCGTGTGCTCGATGTAGGAGGCCCCGTGGTGGAAACCCTTGACTACATGTTGATCCATCTCAATTGGAAAATCTTGAAACGACCCATATCCATCTTTGCGCTTGCCTATTCTCACCACAGATTCGGAGATCATCGCTTCAATCTTGCCCTTGTCACCGACGATACTGATTTCCTGTTCGTTCTTTGAAGCTTCCGCAAACATACAGAGATCCAACAATCCTCGAACACCATTCTCAAAATTGACAATCACATATGCATTATCCAGAATGTCAGGGATTTTTCCACCATAGGACTCATCTAGATGGTTAACGTCCTGGGATCCACTCGCCATCACCGAAACAGGTCTACTCTTCGCGATGAGACACATGAGGTCGAAGAAGTGACAACACTTCTCGACAAGAGTTCCACCAGTATTGACATTGAATCGATTCCAGTCATCTATCTTTTCCAAGAATGGATAACGGTGTTCGCGAATTGAAATCATCTTTACGGCTCCAACGGTGCCCTTCTCTATTTCCTTGAGCACACGTGCGGTTGGGGCCATGAATCGATATTCAAGACCGACCCAAATAACTTGATGATCGAAACCTACGCTCCTTTGCAACGAGATCAATTTATTGCAGTCAGAGACTGTTGTGCAGAGTGGTTTCTCAATGAGTAGGTGTTTACCCGTGCGAATTACATCTGTGGCGATATCAATATGTGTGTGGTTAGGTGTAGCGATCACCACTACGTCCGCATCGCAGTTTGCAAGTAGATCCTTGTAGTTGGCAAAATATCGAACACCTTCGACGCGATTCAATGCTCGACGAGCCTTTTCAAGGCTAGGCGTATGAGGATCACACACTCCGACGATCTGTGTGTTGGGGATTTCAATGAGATTACGGATGTGCTCCAATCCCATCATTCCACTTCCGATAATTGCGTATTTGAGTATTTGTTCTTCGGCAGTGAGCACCTCACAATCGTAGATCGCTATTCTTCATATATGACTCAATTGATGCAACCCAATGCCCCGTCGGGGAACCTGTACTTTCGGCAGTTGCTCTCCGGTCGAGATTTCGCTGTGGGAAACCAGGTTGCAGAGCAAATGGTCAATTTCGTCTACTTAATCGGCGATAGCGACAGTAGAGAGTGTGTGATTGTGGACCCCGCCTACGCAGTCAACGATTTGTTGACCATTGCTGCAACTGACGATATGCAAGTTGTAGGCGCACTCGCCACTCATTACCACCCAGACCATGTGGGCGGTTCAATGATGGGTTGGAACATCGACGGTATTGCCTCGTTACTTGATCAAGTTGATATTCCAATCCATGTTCAACAGTTGGAAGCAGAATGGGTGATGCGTACTACTGGGGTTTCGGCAGACCATCTGCATCAACACCAACCTGGCGACATCGTCAAAGTTGGGAATATTGAAATTTGCCTGGTGCATACACCTGGACACACACCAGGAAGCCAGTGCTTCTTGGTCGACAATTGCCTCGTCGCTGGTGACACATTATTTCTCGAAGGTTGTGGACGAACCGATCTTCCGGGCTCTAACCCAGAACAAATGTATGACAGTCTCAAAATGCTTGAGGCAATGCCTGACCGAACTGTCGTATTTCCAGGGCATCGCTACTCTGACCCATCTTCGCGAACTCTCGATGAAGTGAGACAAACCAATTACGTATTCAAGCCCAAAACCAAGTCAGATTGGTTGCAGTGGTTTAGTTAACCCACCAACGCAGAAGCAATACTGCTCAAGCCACCCAGAGTAAGCAAAATCAATACCAGTTTCCTAAACACAACGGCATTGATGTGCTTGCGCAAGATAACACCGACATAGACCCCAAGCAACATTATTGGTGTAGCGATGAGTGCCACATTTAATTCGTCTGCATGAATTTTCCCAGAAAGAGCAAACACAGCAAGACTGAAAACTGCCGTCACTGAAAAAATGAGATTGAGCGTTGCACGTTGAACATCTGGTT
>CANGZK010000142.1 GCA_947458565.1 Acidimicrobiaceae bacterium | reverse complement strand
CGGCGGCGAGCATCTCTTGTGGATGTGTCAGCCACAGTTGGCACCGAATTAGTCAGCGGACCAATTTTGCTGATGATCTCGTCAGTGGTTGGTGCGGCGCCATGTAGATGCATATCGAGTGCATTGCGCATCGCAGCAAGATGCTCTGGTGAAGTACCGCAACATCCACCGACAATGCGAGCACCGGCATCAACCGCCATCCCTGCATAAGTGTGCATCAACTCAGGAGTTCCCGAATACTTGATTGACACCCCTTCAAAGCGAGGTATCCCACAGTTGCCTTTTGCAACAATAGGAGTAACAAAACCTTTCATCTCAGAAACCGAAACCAGCATGTCGGACGCACCAACGCCACAGTTAGCACCGATTGCGAGCGGCTGAGGATTGAGCCCTTCAAAAATTTGTTCTAGTGCACTCGGCATAATGCCCATCATCGTGCGTCCAGCGGTATCAAACGACATAGTTGCCACATACGGCATGCCGACCTTTATCGCGGCCATTGCTGCGGCTCGCACCTCTTCGGGTGCAGACATAGTTTCTATCCAAGCAACGTCTGCGCCACCATCCTTCAGACCCTGGATCTGCTCGGCAAATGTGTCGATCGCTTCAGCCTCCGTGAGCGCACCAAGGGGTTCAAATAACTCACCTGTTGGACCGACCGAACCTGCAACGATCACGGGTCGACCGGCATTGTCAGCGACTTTTCGCGCAAGTTGTGCAGCAGCACTAGCTAACTCGTGCACGCGACTCTGAGCATTGTGCAATTTGAGACGATGGCGATTGCAACCAAAGGTGTTCGTTAAAACGATGTCCGCACCAGCATCAACGAACTTTTGATGCAACGACATCACGCGATCTGGATGGTCCGTGATCCAAAATTCGGGTGGCTCACCAGCCGTTAACCCCATCTGAAAGTAATTCGTACCAGTTGCACCGTCTGCCAGCAACACTTTTCCAGTAGCGAGCAACTGCTCCAATGTAGAACGCACCTGACTAACTTAGCCCATCACGTTTCCGGCGGTAACGCCTTGTGTGCGCAATCTAGAAAATGCTGACAGGTTGATGGCGTTACCCGTGCTCTCCCCGACAAATTCAACGGGGGTCACGTCGTGATCAATGCCCAGCTCTTGGGCCTCGATCAGAGCGCGAATGAATTTTCCAACGAGCGGAGCATTCTTGAACTGGTTGCCACTCGTACCACATGCCATAAAGAACCCGTTCAGGCTCGACTTGTCGTACAACGGAATCCAGTCATCGGTGACGTCATAAAGAGCACCGATGCCCAGAAGCTTCAGGGGAACTCCAAAATCTGGCAATCGGCGCGCAAGACGCAACATCACTCGCTCAAAAAACTCGACTGTAACCGAGTCATTCCAATCGTCTGCGTTATCAAGGAAATGCAATTCATCACATGCTGGTTCAGTAGTGCCCACATTGAGTAGATCACCCATGTGCGGCCTGAAGTATTGACCCAAGTCAAGGTCGGCAACGATCGGAGCGTTGTCCTCTAGACGGAACCCAACTGGTGCTGGCGGCGAGAAAACTTCTTGACGCAACGGTCGGTGGTGAACCTTCATTTCGTCATAGACACCAGCCATGCGATTGATTGCTGCAGCATGAGGACCTGCGGCATTAATGACAGTCGGAGCATTAAAAATCTCGCCACTCTTAAGCGTCACTCCTGTTACTGCCCCGTTACTCGTGTTGATCTGTACGACTTCCTTATGAAACAGAAATTCTGCGCCATGCGACTTCGCTGCGTGAGCGAGGTTGTGCGTTGCCAACATTGGGTCATCCATAAAGCCACTGAGTGGGTCGAACAATGCAGAGAGTTGGTCGTATGGGTCATCGGCAAAGGCTGGGTCTTCAATGCTCTTTGGTGGGTAATACTTGCCCGTGTCAAATGCCGGCCAGCGCTTGCGCACTTCTTCAGGGCTGAGTACTTCGTAGGGAATACCGAATTGATCCCAGAGTTCACGCTGCCGAATGCCGTCGTAGCCCTCGGTAAGAAATACCAGGTAACCAGTCTTCACGAACTTGGCCATGCCGTCTGGGTCTTGGACACCAACAAAATTGTTCCAGTCGTACCAATACTGCGCTGACTCCCACGCCATCAAGATGGTGTTGAAGTTGGAATACGTAAATCGAATGATCGCCGATGATGCGCTGGTAGAGCCAGCTCCCGCTGCTCCACCCTTATCGATGACCACAACTTTCCGGCCAGCCTTTGATAACTCGAGTGCAATAGAAGCACCCATCACACCGCCACCAATGATGACTACATCGGAATTAGTTACCGCGGAGCTCATACTTGCTGATCCAAGATTGCGTTTGCCCATTTTGCAGTATCTGCAGTGGCATTAAAAGTAAAGGAATGAATACCCGAAACATTGAGCTCGTCAGCCTTGGCTGCAATATCGTTGAGCAATTTTGTTGGGTCGTACCCGCCCGGGGAAATCATCAAGGTGAGTGATGCTTTGTTCTTCTTGAGATATCGCAATGACTGGCCAACACCTGTACGCACACCAACCGACATCAACCTTGTGCGATCGACAACACCTGGCAGACCAAGATTGATTGGCGTCGTGAAGCCTTTTGCGCGCAGATCCTTGAGCCAAGAAATAATCTTTGGAGCATCAAAACACATTTGTGTTGATGCGAGACCCTTCACACCGAAACTCTTAAGCAATGCTTCTTTCTCAATGACCGAATTATGCAAATCGGCATTGCTGATCGTGGAATGACCATCCGGATACGCACCGAATCCGATTGTTTCGACACCAGGGTTGGCGCTCAAGAAATCTTTTATGAACGGCAACGCAAATTGGTAATGAGGTGGCACTTCTGCGTCACCACCGATGATAAACACTTCTTTGATCCCCTTTTCACGCACCCATGTCGCCAACTTGGCAGCATGCTCAGGCCCTTCAACAAGGCGTGCAGCAAAGTGCGGAACCACGTTGTGACCCTTTGCAAGAAGCTGCTCACACAACTCTTGAGTTACGGCAATGCCCTTTGCAGGCGAACAAGTCACTGATACTGATGCGCCTTTTGGCAAATCGGCAATGGCCTGATCGAGCGACTTCAGTGGCACCAATTCGTAGCGCATATTGCGCACCAACCTCTGCGCCGCAACTGACGTCTTGCCATCGCTTTTATTTGACTTTAAGAGTGTGGAAAGAATGCTCATTGTGTGTCTCACTCACTTGGGTGTTGCGTATAGGGGCGTTACTAGATTATGCGAAAGTATCGGGCAACTCTGCCTTGCGCTTACCGATGTATTCCAATAATTCT
>CANGZK010000141.1 GCA_947458565.1 Acidimicrobiaceae bacterium | reverse complement strand
GATTTAGTACATGCCAACTATTGGCTTTCGGGCATGGCAGGACATCGTTTGAAGCACGAATTGAATTTGCCCCTTGTCACGACTTTCCATACATTCGCTCGAGTTAAAGGACTCGGGGGCGATATTGAGTCTCCAGTTCGCGAAAAGTCTGAATTAGAAATTATTGGCTGCGCCGATGCCATTTGTGTGAGCTGTCCTGAAGAGCGTTCGCAGTTTGAGTCGTTATATGGCAGTGCGCCAGGAACTATTGAAGTTGTTGCACCAGGTGTAGAGCGCGCATTCTTTTCTCCCGGCGATCGCCGCGGTGCGCGACATGCTCTCGGACTTGGCAGTGGGCCAATCTTGTTGTTTGTTGGTCGCATTCAGCCACTGAAGGGTCTTGATGTTGCAGTACAGACACTTGCGCAACTCGGTCGCAATGATGCACAACTTGTAGTAGTTGGTGGTGCAAGCGGTGCAGATGGTGCAGCTGAACTGGATCGTGTGCAACGCATCATCGCAGAGAACAACTTGGAAGGGCGAGTGCATTTCTTTGATCCACAGCCTCACCACCTGTTGTCTACTTTTTATCGCGCTGCTGATGTTGTGCTGGTGCCATCGCGCAGTGAAAGTTTTGGATTGGTCGCGCTCGAAGCCGGAGCATGCGGAATTCCCGTTGTCGCTACTGGCGTTGGTGGGTTGCTCAGTTTGATTGATCATGGTCGCACCGGTTTTCTAGTGCCTGGACGCAAAGTAGACGACTTTGCAAAGTTCACTGCGCGACTGCTTGATGATTCACTGCTTGCACTGGCAATGGGCACCGCAGCTGCCGAACGAGCAAAGGCGTATTCGTGGAAGTCTGCTGCGCACACAGTGCGCAATGTGTATGCGCAATTACTCGAGCGCGAATTGGTGGCTTGCAAGTAGTGAGCGATCTGTTTGACGATCAGGCACTTGCTCGAATCGAACAGCAAATTGACGAGTGGTTGGCACATCTTCAGGCTCACAATCCCGCGATTCTTGCCGTCGATCGAAGCACTGAGGGCGACATTCGTTGGTATGTGCGCATGCAAGGTGAAGAAAAGGAATTTACAACGGTGTGGTTGACATTGGGTCAGCGAACCCTGCGCTTCGAGACGTACGTGATGCCGGCCCCCGAAGAGAATGCCGAAGCGTTGTACGAGTCGTTGCTGCGACGCAACGAGAAACTTGTTGGGGCTCATTTTTCGATTGGCGCCGAAGATGCAGTGTTTTTGCGTGGCGAGATGCCGATTGGATCGCTCAATGAAAAAGAACTTGATCGAGCAATTGGCACCTTGTATTCGACCGTAGAACAGTATTTCAAAGGCTTTTTGCAGATCGGATTTGCGAGCCGATTTAACAGCCAATCTGGCAACTGACCGCACACATTGGGGTTGCGTCCGGGCCGTTAACGGTCGGGGAAGTCGGTTGAGTGGCTCGGACGCATCTCGCTAGCCTGACCACAATGAATTCGGCGGCACATACTCCCATCACTTTTGTTGGTGGAGGCAATATGGGTGCCGCGCTTATTGCGGGAATATTGAAAGCCGGTTGGCCTGCATCGTTGATCACGGTTGTCGAAACGTCGAGCGAGAGACGTGCACAATTGATTTCGTTGTACCCAGGGATTATTGCATCCGAAAAAATAGTTGCGTGTACAGCAGGAGTAATTGCTGTCAAGCCACCTGCTGCAGCAGAAACATGCGCTGCACTCGTGCAAGCCGGCGCAACGCGAGTACTTTCAATTGCTGCAGGTATCGGGCTATCAACTTTGCAAGCTGCCGCTGGTTCAACCGCCGCCGTAGTACGAGCAATGCCAAATACTCCCGCACTTGTCGGTGAAGGTGCAGCAGCAATCAGTGGATCTTCGCAGTGTGTTGAATCTGACATGGCCTGGGCCGAGTCGGTGCTGGGCAGTGTTGGAACTGTGGTGCGAGTGGACGAAAAATTGCTGGATGCGGTAACCGCAATTTCTGGATCAGGTCCTGCTTACATATTTTTGGTTGCTGAGGCTCTGATGTCATCTGCAGTTGGGGCCGGCTTGTCGCCTGAAATTGCTGATGCGCTGGTGCGCCAGTTACTCGTGGGTTCGGCGAAACTATTGCAACACTCAGTCGAGACACCTGCGCAGTTGCGCGCAAATGTGACATCACCAAATGGTGTTACGGCATCAGCAATACAGGCCCTAGAGCAGGCTGGTATTCGCGCCGCAATCGAGGCAACAGTGCAAGCTGCGGTGTCGCGAAGTCGTGAAATGGGTACGTGAAAATTCACGGTCAAAAATGCTTGAACTTTCCAACAATGTGCGTAGGGTATGGCCTAGGTCACAGTTTCCAGCAGGGGTTTACCCCCCAACTGGAAGTCGCGCTCGCAAGAGCGCGCCGTTTGGACCGGTGCCGTCGGGGGGTTGGCACCGGTCCATTCGTGTATCTCGGGACGTTTTTAATCACGACGTTTTCATTCGCGTGAGTGTGTTGTGATGAACAAATTTTCTCACGTTTCGTTTCTCTCCGACTATGGAACGCAAGATGAATTTGTCGGTGTTGTAAAAGCAGTGATTGCCGACATCGCTCCACATGTCAATGTGATTGATCTCGTTCATGATGTAACTCCATTCGATGTGCGTGCAGGCTCGCTTGCACTCGCACGTTGTGTTCCTTATGTACCGACTGGTGTGGTGCTTGCCGTTGTCGATCCGGGCGTGGGTGGATCACGGCGTGCAATCGCAATCTCCGTAGGTGGTGGCAAGGGTGTGTTCATTGGTCCCGACAATGGTCTGTTGCCAGGAGCTGTTGCACTTGCAGGCGGGCCAGACCAGGCAGTGGTATTGAACAACGCCGTGTATCAGTTGTCGTCGCCAGGTGACACGTTTGCAGGGCGCGATATTTTTGCACCAGCAGCTGCGCATCTCTGCAACGGCGTTGCTCTTACGGATTTGGGTGAAGAGATTGATCCAAGTTTGTTGTTGCCTGGTGTAGTTCCGTTGCCGCGTGAAGAGGGTGGGCAGTTGCTGAGTGAAGTGACGTGGGTGGATCGATTTGGAAACTGCCAATTAAATGTTGGGCCTGAAGATGTTGAAAAGTGGGGTTCGCCACTGCGAGTCATTATTGGGGCATCAGATCCAAGTAGTCAGATCGTGCGCTCAATGCCAGTAGTGCACAACTTTGCAGACATTGGTGGCGGTATCGGTCTTGTTGTCGACTCATATGGAATGCTCGCATTATGTGCTGACCGTGGATCGGCAGCAGCTGAACTACAACTTGGACCAACCGACATGGTGGTGATTGCACAAGATCCGAGCGCTGGTGCTGGAGTGGCTACGTC
>CANGZK010000140.1 GCA_947458565.1 Acidimicrobiaceae bacterium | reverse complement strand
TCGTAAGCCGCCCTTTAGCATTGAAGCACCGCCTACACGTGACGCTAAACTGCCTAAGATCACCAGACCTAGCAGCGAGCAGGCAGCGACTATTTGCTGCAATAACAGCAAGGGTACCCTTGATGATGTTTCCCGTACCTTGAGCTCGAAAGACTTGCTGATCTGTGACGCAAAGAATAAGGCTGTGGGAATAGCCGGAATCATGGGTGGGGCAGGTTCGCAAATTAGTGAGACAACCACAACGCTCGCACTTGAAATTGCCTGGTTTGAGCCATTGGGCATTGCAGCATCAGTTTCTCGACTCGGATTGCGCACGGAAGCATCACTGCGATTTGAGCGCGGCGTTGATCCAAACGGCGCCAAGGCTGCAGCAGACAGATTCACACAATTGCTCAGCCTGACATGCCCCAACTTGGTGGTTCATGATGGGGGTGCTGATGAGAAAGCTTCGAGCCTGCCCGAAGAGACACGAACAACCATTTTGCGTCTCGACCAAATCCGCAGAATCCTCGGCATAGATGTTGCGGTAGACCGTGTTCGAGATTTGCTTTCGCCGATTGGTTTCGAGATTTCCAAGCCAGACAAAACGAACAGCGTTGTGGTGACGATTCCATCTTTCAGACCAGACTGCGCCCAGGAAATTGATGTCATCGAGGAAATTGCTCGGCACTACGGTTTCGATGAAATTGGCAAGGTTGTTCCGAAATCTCCAGTTCATGGTCGTCTGTCTGCCGTTCAGCAAAGGCGTCGCATCGTTCGCGAGTTTGTTCTCTCACTTGGCGCATCAGAGGCCATGCCCAATCCATTTTTGGCACCTGGTGACCTGACTCGCTGCGGTCTAAGTGAAGATAATGCGTTGCGGTTAGCAAATCCATTGGTCGCTGAAGAAAGTGTGTTGCGTACATCGTTGCGACCCGGGTTGCTGCAAGCAATTGCCTATAACCAATCACATCGCATCAATGACATCAAGTTGTTTGAAGTTGGTCATGTTTACCCGCAGGGAAGCGAGCAGCTTCCAGACGAACACGAAGTGCTGTGTGTTGTGTTCGCAGAAAGTGATGCGACCAAGGCGATGGACATATGGTCTCAGTTCTCTTCCTTCTTGGGCGTTGGTGCCCAGTTGTTCCAAGATGCAGCCCCTGCAGGTTTCCACGGCACGAGGTCTGCTCAGTTGCGTAGGGGCAAGATTGTTCTAGGCGCCGTGGGCGAGATCGATCCAACTGTGCTGGCAAGTTTCGGTGTGTCGGGTCGCGTCGCATGTCTTGAAATCAATTTGTCAATAGTGCTCGGAGAGACTCCAAAGGTTGCTGCTGCTCAGGTTGTAAGCAAGTATCCATCGAGCGACTTCGACTTGGCATTTGCAGTCCCACAAACTGTTCCTGCCGGAACGTTGCTAAAGAGTCTTCGTCAGGCTGGGGGTAATCTCTTGGTGGACGCAGTGCTGTTCGATATCTATCGTGGCAAAGGTGTTGCTGATGATGCCCGTAGTTTGGCCTTCAGGTTCAGATTTCAGGCCCCAGATCGCACTCTTGGCGAGACCGAGATCGCTGATGCTCGTGCCCGTTGTATTGCCGCAGCCCAGAAATTAGGCGCAGAACTTCGTTAGAGGGTCGTTGCATAGTTATGCACTGCAGTGTATGATTATGCGATATGTTTTCTGTAGGAATTATCGGTGCATCCGGATTTACTGGCGCGGAACTGTTGCGCCTCTGCGCCCAGCACCCGCAATTTGATGTTGTGTATGCCACTGGCGACAGTCAGGTCGGCACATTGGCGAGCAATTTATATCCGTCACTTGCAGGCGCATACCCAAATTTGGTTTTTGAAGAATTTGATCTCGACAGGGCTTTGGCCTGCGATGTGATTTTCTTGGGTTTACCTCATGAGGCATCTTTGGAAATCGTTCCACAACTTGTGAACAAAGTTCGTTTGGTGGTCGACTTGTCCGCGGCTTTTCGACTTACAGATCCAACGCAGTATCCAACGTGGTACGGGTTTGAGCATTCTTCTCCTGAACTCATTTCGCAAGCCGTTTATGGTCTTCCAGAAATGTTTCGCGCTCAACTTAAGAGTGCGCGGTTGATTGCAACACCTGGCTGTTACGTGACTGCGGCGAGTCTTGCGCTTGCACCGCTAGTGCGCCAAGGTCTTATTGAGGCAACTGGAGTGATTGTCGATGCAGCATCTGGTGTGACTGGGGCAGGTAGGGCACTGAAGCACAACACGATGTTCACTTCGGTTGATGAGGATTTTTCTGCCTACGGTTTGCTCGACCACAGACACACCCCAGAGATCGAACAGGTGACGGGTGCACAAATTTTGTTTACGCCGCACCTTGCGCCGATGAATCGCGGCATTTTGGCAACTTGCTATGCACGTCCGACTCCAGGCACGACACCAACAACGGCCTCTCTGCTCGCCTCGCTCGCACGTTCGTACAAGCGTGAACCATTTGTGGTTGTAAGACCAACACCTCCTTCAACAAAAGCGACACTTGGCTCGAATTCTGTGCACATCACTGCTCGTTTCGATCAACGAACCGGATATGTCGTCGTACTCAGTGCGCTCGATAATCTCGCAAAGGGTGCATCGGGCGGTGCAGTGCAGGCAGCCAATGTTGCGCTTGGTATTGAAGAGTCGATGGGGTTGAGCCATGTTGGGATGTACCCGTGAGCAACGACACCGCTGCACGTGCTTTGATGGAATCGACGCATGAATTAACTGGCTCGATGCTGAGCGAGGCGCTGCCATATATTCAGCGTTTTGCAGGAAAAGTCGTGGTGGTGAAGTACGGCGGCAATGCACTTGCTGGGTCAAGCGATGTTGATGCGGCAAGTACTTTTGCGCGCGACATCGCGTTGATGCACGCTGTAGGGATCAAGCCAGTCGTTGTTCATGGAGGTGGCCCGCAAATCAGTGCGTTAATGGAGCGACTTGGCAAGAAGCCCGAATTTCGTAACGGATTACGTGTCACTGATCAAGAAATGATTGAGATAGCAAGCATGGTGTTGCTAGGCACGGTCAATCCACAATTGGTGTCAGCCATCAACGTGCATGGCGCACGAGCAGTTGGGGTTTCGGGTCAAGATGCCGGACTGCTGCAAGTTAGGCAACGTGATCCTGAACTTGGTTTTGTTGGTGACATTCATTCGGTAGATCCAACCGTGTTGTTATCGACCATTAATGACAATGCGATACCGGTTGTGGCAACAATTGGATCGGATGCTTCGGGGCAGGCTTACAACGTCAATGCAGATACCGCGGCCGCTGCAATTGCTGTTGCCTTGGGTGCTGAAAAACTTATTTATCTCACCGATATTGAAGGCT
>CANGZK010000139.1 GCA_947458565.1 Acidimicrobiaceae bacterium | reverse complement strand
TCAAAGGTTGTCCGTTACGAGTGCAGATTAAAAAAGACATCGAGTCACGACTCGAAACTCATCCAGGTGTGTCCAAGGTGACGATCGACTGGGGTGAGATGACAGCCGATGAGCGCACAGCCGTGATGACACGCGCACGTTGGAATGCACGCGAGCAAGCACCCGACACACAGATTCCTCTCAACACGCGCATCTTGGCAATAGCAAGTGGCAAGGGCGGCGTCGGCAAAAGTTCTGTCACTGTCAACTTGGCAGCAGCACTTGCAAGTGTTGGCCACACCGTTGGCGTACTCGACGCCGACATTTGGGGTTTTTCAATTCCACGCATGCTTGGAATCTCTGATCGCCTTGAGGCGCGTCGCATTGATGGCATCGAAAAGCCGCGCATGATTCCAAACGAGCGAGTGGTCGGAAAAGGCTTGCTCAAAGTTGTGTCGACAGGAATGCTCGTCGAAGACGAGAGCACTGCGCTGATGTGGCGTGGTCTCATGCTCACCAAAGCTGTCGAACAGTTTCTCAACGACGTGCACTGGGGTGAACTCGACTACCTACTCATCGACATGCCACCAGGTACCGGCGATGTGCAGATGGGTCTTGCTCGCATGTTGCCGCGCACTGACCTTGTCATTGTCACCACTCCTTCGGTGTCTGCGCAAAAAGTTGCAATCCGTGCTGCCGACATGGCGAGGCGTAGTTTCTTGCGCGTTGCAGGTGTGATTGAAAACATGAGTGCGTTCACGTGCGAACACGGCGAGTCGTACCCGCTCTTTGGTGAAGGTGGCGGCCAAGCACTCGCCGACGAAATCGGCTCGGTGTTACTTGGTCAAGTTCCAATCGAGTCAGCAGTCGCTAACGGTGGAGATACCGGTGAGCCAATCGTGTTGACATCGACTGGCCCAGCAGCTCAGGCGTTTCTTGCAATTGCTGCCAACATCATGAACACCACTGTTCCTGTTACCGAAATGGGTGGATGCACTGCGCGCGACCCAGAAGCCGTGCAAGTTGCAATCAGTAAACGCAGCTAATTTATATAGTCAGCGTCACCTGGCATCGAGACGCCAATCACTTTGCCATCTGCATTCGTCTTTATCTGCGGCAAAATCGTTGTTGGCATGCCAATCTTCATTGAAGCTTGCAATGCCTCATCGGCAGTTGCGTGCGGCACCAAAAACTCGAGGTTGCTTGTTGTTGGTGGAATCATCGCCAAGTCACCGCGCTTGTGCATCGCTAGAGCTTCAGTTGGCGTCACCCACAAACTCGCGATGGTTTCATTGTCGTCATGCAATGGTTCTTGAGCATCAGGTGCTCGCGCAATAAAGAACCGCGTATCAAATCTGCGTGGCTCCCCTACGGGCGTGATCCAGTGGCTCACATAGTGAATGTTGTCAGTGACTAAACGCAATTGTTCTTGTTCGCACAGATCAATGAGCGACAGCGTTCCGTCATGCACTGCGTGACGTGCAACATTAAAGCGAGCGATTTTGTCTTCATCATCAAATCGCACAACATCGTTGTCTTCAAGTGATCGTGCAAGCAGCACACCGGCTTCTTCAAAACATTCGCGAATTGCCGCAACCCAAAAGCCAAGTCCTCCCGCTGGCACCCCAAGTAACGCGCTGGCTTCAACATCGCTCAATCCATCACAGACAGATTCCAACTCGTGCCCGTTATCGACAGCGTCTACTCGTCCACCAGGAAACACGTACATGCCCTTTGCAAACACGGCTTGCAAAGTGCGTTGCAACATAAAAACTTCAAGCCCATTTATTGGATGGTCGCGCACCAACATCACCGTGGCGGCTGGGCGCACGGGCACAGAAAGTGGGTCAAAGTCGGTTTTTGCTTCTGACCTGTCGGCATTCATCTATATGACAGTAGGTTGCTAGACGTGAATCCCAACGACTCACAGCGCCCACCATCGGTCGATGCCCTCGCGCGTGACTTGGCTGTGCGCCACGACCTCCCCCATGCCGTGCTTGTGGATTGCGCAAGATCAGCCATTGCCGCTGGCAATCCTGCTGATGCCGATCGACTGGCCACCGAATTTCACACCAGTTTGTTGCGCGACGTAGTTAATGCCACAGGTGTCTTGCTGCACACCAATCTTGGTCGGGCGCCCATTCACTTTTCACGACAGGCTCGGGCATCAACGCTCGAGTTTGATCTTGCAACCGGCGAACGCGGTTCGCGTCAAAGTTCTATCGGGAAACTCATCGCCACAATGTGTGGTGCAGAGGCGGCACTCGTTGTCAACAACAATGCTGCAGCCATCATGCTAGTGCTCGGCGCACTTGCAGACGGAAGAGATGTTGCGGTGTCGCGCGGCGAATCGGTTGAGATCGGTGGAGGGTTTCGTATTCCTGATGTGCTTGAGCAAAGTGGTGCGCGACTAATCGATGTAGGCACAACAAATCGCACGCGCTTGCGCGACTATGCAAAAGCCGTCGATTCAAAGAAAAACGACATTGCACTGCTCCTCAAAATTCACCCATCCAATTTCAGCGTCAATGGTTTTGTAGAAGAGACACCAGTCAGCCAACTCGCCACCCTTGGCGTGCCGGTTGTTGCAGACATCGGCTCTGGTTTTATTGACGAAACCTGCCCATGGCTGAGTGGCCCCGCCCCAAGTTGGTTGGCCGGTGAGCCAGCAGCAAAGCAAGCGTTGCAAGCAGGCGCATCACTTGTCACGTTTAGCGGCGACAAACTCTTGGGTGGCCCACAGTGCGGCATCATCGCGGGCAATGCAGACCTCATTGCTCAGTGCAATGCTCATCCACTTGCACGCGCATTGCGCCCAGGTGCACTCGTGATTTCTGCATTGCAAGATGTGGCGCTTGCCTACCTCGACAAGCGCGTCACCACCGATATTCCATTTTGGGCAATGGCAACAACGACCGTTGAAGCCCTGCGCATTCGCGCACAGCACATCATTGATACAACTGGGGTTGGCAAACTCGTTGAGACATCCGCGCTTCCCGGTGCCGGATCTACGCCTGGAGCATCAATTCCGTCCATCGGAATTGTGGTCGCTGGCAATCACCTTTCAGCGTTACGCAATCGACCATTGCCAGTAATCGCGCGTGTCGTAGATGGCAGCACCGTATTTGATTTGCGATCGTGTTTTGCACACGATGACGACGAGTTGATCGCGGCACTTAAATCTCTGCCAGTCCGGTAACTACACATGCGCATTATTGCCACAGCCGGCCATGTCGACCATGGCAAATCATCACTTGTTCAGGCACTTACCGGCACCGACCCAGACCGTTGGGAAGAAGAGAAACGCCGCGGACTCACCATCGATCTTGGTTTTGCATTTACGCAAATCGCC
>CANGZK010000138.1 GCA_947458565.1 Acidimicrobiaceae bacterium | reverse complement strand
GGGTCGTTGTACCACGACGATGTGATGGATGAGTCGACAATGCGCAGAGGTGTTGACACCGTTAATGCCAAGTGGGGCAACCTGCAAGCGATTGTTGCTGGCGATTCTTTGTTGGCACGTGCATCTGGCATTGCCGCAGCGTTGGGCAACGAAATTGCGGGGCTCTTGGCCCGAACGATCGCTGAGTTGTGTGAAGGCCAGATTGAAGAACTGCAACACACGTACTCGGTAGCACGAACAGTGCCGTCGTATCTTGTGAGCATTGAAGGCAAAACTGCTTCGTTGTTTGCAACATCGGCTCGTATCGGTGGACTTGTTGCTGGCCATAGTGCTGATGTTGTTAATGCGCTCACAAATTATGGAACTGCGTTTGGAATGGTGTTCCAAATTGTTGATGACATCTTGGACGTAATCGCAACTGATGCAGAGCTCGGGAAGCGTGCAGGCCACGACATGGAAGAAGGCGTGTATACGTTGCCGGTGTTGTTGACGCTTGCACAACAGTCGAGTGATTCAGATGAACTGCGAAGTTTTCTGGGCAAGCCACTTTCGCAAACTGAACGTGAGCGTGCTCTCGTCATCGTGCGCTCTCATACGGGCATCCAAAGCGCCATTGAGAGTGCGAAAAACTATGTGCACATGGCCGAGACAGAATGTGATCACATGCCGCAAGGCGTTGTTACCGATGCATTGCGCGCAGCACCAGCAGCGCTACTTGCTTCAATTATTCGCTAGATAATTTGTTGCAGATAGTTTGCTGCAGATAAGCCAGAGAGTGCAGCGCCTTCAATCTTTGGTCCGCCAAAAGCGTCGCCCGCCAACACAATCATTTCGTTGGCCCAGTGGCGCTCTGGCCAAATAGTAAGAGGTGTAGCAAGTCGCCATTTTTTTACTTGACTCGTCACAACAGTTGCATCACCAATCCACGGTTTTGCTTGCTTGAGCAACAAGTCGTGCACATCTTGCGGTGGGGCATCCCAGTGCTCAAGACTGAACTGTGGGTTGGCGTGCAGAGTGAGAGCAACTGCAGACGAGATGCCTTTGATTGCGTTGTCGGCAACAAATGAAAAGGTCTCGTCTGGGTTTTGTAATCCACCTGGACTCACAACTGCAGATGATTGATTGAGCACTGCGAGCAGGCAAATAGTTCGGTCATATTCGGTACGCATCATTGAGTCGGGCAATTCGATATCGGCAGTGACAAGCAGCGCATATGTCTGGGGCAATGGACAAGTAACGATGAGTGCATCAGCATTGAGCGCTGAGCCGTCATCAATATTGAGTTGCCACTTACTCGTTGTGCCAGGGGCGATAGAAAACGCAAGGGTGTTGCATCTAACGTCAAGCCCATTTGCTAAGTGCTTTGCAATATCGGTCATGCCACGCACGCCGCGGTATCGCGGGAAACCATCATTGTTTTGAGTTGCACTGTCAAAACCTCGACACCACTCGGTGACTACCCCAGAAGCAATCCATTTTTCAACATGTGATTTAAAAAGTGGATCTCGTACGGTGAAAAACTGTGCACCATGATCGAGCGTTGCATTGTCAATGCGCCTTGTTGCTAAACGTCCTCCTGGCGAACGACCTTTGTCGACAACGATCACATCGTGACCATTTTCAACAAGTGTTTGCGCCGCCATGAGCCCGGCGATTCCTGCCCCAACGACAACAACGCGCATGACAGTAATGCGCAGGCTTTAACGAATTTCGTGAACCCGCAAGATCAATTCGCGTGATTCAGAATCCAATTGTCGGCCGCCAATGCGCTCGGTGAGAATGATTGCTTGTGAGGTGTCGTCGACAAGACCCGACCATCTGATGTATCCACCCATGAGCCCGACAAGTTTGTCGCTCACTTCTTCACAGTGAATCATGATCTTTGTGCCGCCGTCGATGAGCTCGCGAATATCGTTGTAAAAAACGCGCAACCATGGGTCCATTTCGTCACTATTGACCAATGGCCTGTGGCGATAGGTGAGATTAAGTTCGTCGTAATTGTGCAGGTTGTGTGGTGCGCCGATGATCGAGATGACGCAGCCAAAATTGTTTTCGCGGAGCCAGATAATCTCTTCTTGACGGCGAACTCGACGGTGGTTGATGCCGTAGCCACCAGGGCGTTCACAAATAGCGAGCTTGTCTTTAATGATCCATGTGAGGTTGCGCGGGGTGATCCCGAGCGCCCACTTTCCACGTAGCTTTGGAGGCATTTGCTAACTCCGACTCTGGCGCATTGGCGCGATATTCAACATCACCGCGAGACGATACACCATTGAAAATGGGTGATGTTTAGAAAAGAGCAATAATTTTGAGGCGTTGCTGGCTTCGTTTGACCTGACGGCCACCACCGATATCGCACCCCGGTGTTTCACCTCGGGCTACGCAGAGCACTCGCTCCACCGTTGCCAAATCTGGTGGGTAGGGGTGAGCGAGCCACATTCGCAATGCGCGGCGGGCGAGGGCCTGGGGTGCTGCAGCGATTGCTTTGGCGTCGGTTGGGTCGATTGCGCTTGCGAGTTCGTCCAATAATGCATCGTCGTCGCGCACAAGGTCGGCTTGGCGTGCAATCACCGACACCACGTCTCGTTGCGAGATCGACTGCAGGAGAGGCAACACTTCGTGCCGAATGCGATTGCGCTGAAATCTGTCGTCGTCATTACTCGGATCGTGAAAAACTGGGATGCCGAGTGCATCACACAATGCAACTGTGTCGGTACGGCGCAACTGCAAGATTGGGTGTTGGTGACCGACTTGCATGCCAGACAAACCGCGCATGCCAGCGCCGCGCAATAAGTTGACAAGTACGGTTTCTGCTTGGTCGTCAGCTGTATGGCCCGTCGCTACGTCTGCGGGTAACACCGCAAAGCGTGCTTCGCGCGCTCGTGCCTCTAAGTTGCTGCCTGCTTCAATCGCAACTGTGCGCGATTCAAATTTTGCACCGAGCGCAAGTGCGATGTCATGCACGATCTGTGCTTCGGCAGACGATCCATCACGCAAACCATGATCAACATGCCATGCGGTTACATCAGTGCTGTGCGCCGCCGCCAACACAAGTAGTGCTACGGAGTCTGCGCCACCAGATACTGCGCAATGCATTGTTGTGTTGCTCGGCGCAAATGTGCACTTGGTGAGCAAATCGACGACAAGCGGATGTGTGCGGAAATCTTTTAGCGCGGCAGGCATGAGCCCGGCCGCTCTACTTTTGCGCGTTGCGTTGGCGACGGTTTGGGAATTTGAGTGACGAGACTTTGGCAACATAGCCAACGATGACGTTGACCACGGCACCTACGCCTGCGAGTAAAAGAACCAAGCCCAACCAAAAGTGCCATACGACTGCGATCATGGGTTCAATCGTAGCCAAGTGATCCGATCGCACCATT
>CANGZK010000137.1 GCA_947458565.1 Acidimicrobiaceae bacterium | reverse complement strand
CCAGAGGTTTTCGATCGTGCGGATGAAGTGGTGATCGATCGTGAAGAAAATCGCCATCTCGCTTTTGGTCTCGGCATTCATCGTTGCCTTGGATCGAACTTGGCCCGACTTGAGTTGCGGGTTGCCGTCGAAGTCTTTATCTCACGTTTTCCCAAGTTTGACCTAGCAAATGCTGATGCAGTGACGTGGAGCCTTGGCCAAGTGCGTGGCCCACGCAAGTTGCCGGTGCGTATTGTGCAACGCTCGTAATTAGTGACCAATTCTCAACCCCCAAACTCCATTGATCTGGATGGGCTCAACCCGGATCAGCGCGATGCCGTATTGCACCCGAGTGGCCCGTTACTTGTTGTAGCTGGCGCTGGCTCGGGCAAAACTCGCGTACTCACACAACGTATTGGGCATCTCATCGCAACGGGCACGCACCCAATGCATATCTTGGCTATCACGTTTACTAATAAAGCATCGCAAGAAATGCGAGAGCGTGTTGCGGCAATTGTCGGGCCAGTGGCACGGCAAATGTGGGTGAGCACATTCCATGCCGCATGCGTACGAATCTTGCGCGCACAAGCCGAGCACATCGGCTATCCCAAGACTTTTTCTATCTATGACCAAAGCGATTCAACACGCCTGGTGGGGTATTGCATTCGCGACTTGGGCCTTGACCCCAAGCGTTTTACACCGCGTGGTGTCCAAGCACGCATCAGTCTGTGGAAAAACGAGTTAGTCATTCCGCACGATGCGGCTTCGTTGGTCGATAACTCAATCGATGCAAAGTATGTCGATGTATATCGCGAATACCAGAAGCGTTTAGAGCGCGCCGGTGCAATGGACTTTGACGATCTGTTGACCAATACGGTTCGACTGTTTCGCCAGCACCCCGACGTATTGCGCACGTACCAAGAGCGTTTTAAGCACATTTTGATTGACGAGTATCAAGACACCAACATGGCGCAAAACGAGATTGTGCTGCTGCTGGGCGCACTGCACCACAACGTGTGTGTTGTCGGTGACACAGACCAGAGCGTGTATCGCTTCCGAGGTGCAGACTTCCGCAACATCATGCAATTTGAAAATGCGTTTCCCGAAGTAACAACAGTGGTGCTGGCGCAAAACTATCGCAGCACACAGACAATTCTTGATGCCGCAAATGCTGTCATCACGAACAACATTGATCGGAAGCCAAAAGATCTGTGGACCGACTTGGGCAAGGGCGAAAAAGTTATTCGTTATTTTGCCGATGACGAATTTGGTGAGGCCAACTGGGTTGTTAATCGGCTCAAAGAAGTGCACGACTCTGAGCATCGACCATGGAGTGACTTTGCGATTTTTTATCGAACAAATGCCCAAAGCCGCGTACTGGAAGAGTCACTCATCCATCGTGGCGTGACCTACAAAGTCATTGGCGGCACCAAGTTTTATGATCGTCGCGAAGTTAAAGATGCGCTCGCATATTTGCGATTGTCGTACAACACACTTGACGAAGTGAGTCTCAAGCGAATTTTGAACGTGCCAAAACGGGGCATTGGCGACACGACCATTGGCAAGCTTGATGTGTATGCCAATGAGTGCGGTATTTCGTTTGCTCTAGCGCTGCGCAAGGCAGCCGAAGCTGGTGTGGGTGCTGCAGCACTACGAGGCATTAGCGCATTTAATCAACTGATTGATGAGTGCCAAGCACTGTTGGCTGACGGCCCAAGTGCAGTGTTGCGCCATGCACTCAATGCGGGCGGGTACATGAGTGAGTTGAAGGCTGAAAATACTGTTGAGTCAGCAGGGCGCGAAGAGAACATCAATGAATTGATCGGTGTCGCCGCCGAATTTACTCAAGTTGACGAATTTCTTGAGCAAGTCGCACTGGTTGCCGACACCGACCAACTCGATTCGGATAACCACGTCACATTGATGACATTGCACTCAGCCAAGGGGCTCGAATTTCCGGTGGTATTCATCGTGGGCGTGGAAGAAGGCATTTTCCCTCACAACCGAGCGCTCAACGATCCGGTCGAATTGGAAGAAGAACGGCGCCTTGCATATGTGGGCATCACACGTGCGAAAGAACAACTCGTGTTGAGTCATGCATGGAGCAGAAGCCTGTATGGGTCAACTCAATACAACCCACCATCCAGATTTTTGAGTGAGATTCCCGATGAGTTAATTCAACGCGAGGGCAGTGTCGACTCTGGCGCAGACTCCGAGAGGTACAGCTTTCGTTCGCACGCTGATCGCGGCTATGCGCCACAGCAGCGCCTCAATCGCAACAACACCAACGTTGCTCCGGCATCAACCGCGCAACAACAGGATGCCAATCACGGGTTTCGAATTGGTGATGACATCGAACACCCAACATTTGGCGAAGGTGTGATTATTGAGATTCGCGGCTCAGGAGAAAAAGCGGAAGCGACAATTCGTTTTCGCTTAGTAGGAACCAAACACCTGTCGCTGGCGTGGGCTCCACTCAAAAAATCAAGTTAAGAAAAACCTGACCACGCAGTGTTACCCCTGTAGTGTTACCCCTGCAGTTTTAGCCCTGCATGTCGATGAGCAGAGTGGTCTGACCTTCGACGATTGGAGTTACATCGTTTGGTTTTTGCAATTGATCAACTTGAAGTGTCCGACCATCGCAATCGGTGAAGGTATGCGTTTGTTTGACTTGCGCAACTAAGCATTCAGAACTCTTATCCGCAGGGTATGCGTAGTAAACCTGCCAGCCTTTGAGCGGGTCGGTGCCGTTGTGCTCAATGACGATCGATCGCTTGCCATTGACGTCACGCAAGTCTGGGTAGAGGATCGGGCCATTTTTGGCGATCGATTCTGCAACATCTGAAACCTGACCCACCACGAATGTTCGGTCTCCTTGGATGACCTGGCGCTCGCTGCGGTCTGTGGCAAATGTCGCCATCAACCACGTGACCCCAAAGAGAACCACAAAAAAGAGGAGTCCTCCCACGATTGGAAGAACCGCGCGAGCAAGCGGAGAACGAAGGCGTATTTCCATGCTTCTAGTGTGGCCGATGGAGACAGGAAGTCGACCGTTTTGTGAGTTGGAATAGGTCACTGCCGAGGGCGTAAGGTTCTGTAGTTGTGAAACGTCCTTACCGAGTTGTTGTGGCCAAACCTGGCCTGGATGGCCATGATCGTGGCGCCAAGACGATCACGCGCGCCCTCCGTGACCATGGCTTCGAAGTGATCTACACGGGCTTGCACCAGATGCCAGAACAGATTGCCGAAACCGCACTGCAAGAAGACGTGGACGCTGTTGGCCTGTCGTTGTTATCTGGGGCGCATCTCACATTGTTTCCGCGAGTGATGGAAGAACTGCGGTCGCGCGATCTTGGAGACGTGCTTGTTTTTGGTGGTGGAGTAATTCCAGATGCTGATGCGATTGAGCTGCGCAAACAGGGTGTTG
>CANGZK010000136.1 GCA_947458565.1 Acidimicrobiaceae bacterium | reverse complement strand
TGGCTCGGATTCCCGAGTGAAGCCCCCGCAAACCTGCGACGTTGATTTTCGCGTGACGCATCTGCGGTCAGATGGGCAACTCACATTTGTGTGAACGCCCTTGAAAGTAGGACCAATGGCCAGTGGAGCCCTTGAAAAATCAGCATTAGAAGCTAAAGATCGTGAACAACTGACAGCAATTGCGTCAGCTCTTGGCGTGAAGTCAGCCTCTCGCGCAAAAAAGTCAGAACTCATCGACATGATCCTTGAGCAAACAAAGCCTGCAGCACCAACACCAGTTGCGGCCAAGCCTGCTTCGCGCGTTGCCGCAAAGACCGCTGCTCCGGCTGCTGCTCAAGCCGCGCTTGGTGCAGATGGCGAACCTCTTGCCGATTGGGAAATTGAATTAGCCGAACACGAAGGAACACCGGTTGCTCCAGATGCACGTCGTGCAAGCGAGCGCCCAGCAGGTTCGGATCGTGGCAATGATCGCGGCCAAAATCGCAATCATGATCGCGGCCCAAATCGCAATCAAGATCGCAACCAAGGTGGCGATCGCGGCAATGATCGCGGTCCAGATCGTCAAAATAGTTTTCAGCGCGACGGAGCCGAAGGTGGCCCAAACCGCAATCGCAATCGCAACCGTCGACGTCGTGGCAAGGGTCCTCGCGATGAAGGCCCACAGGGCAGTGATCGTTACGAATCATTCGAGCCAGAAGTTTCGAATGAGCCAATTTCAACTGAACCAGTTTCAGTATCGGGTTACCTAGACCTGCGCGACGAGGGCTACGGCTTCTTGCGCGTCAATGGTTACTTGGCAAGTGCAGGCGATGCGTATGTTGCTGTTCGTTTGACTCGTCAATACGGGCTGCGCAAGGGTGATCACGTCACCGGTATGTGCAAGCCAGCCGGACGCAATGAGAAGAACCCAGCAATGTTGGATGTTGCAACGATCAATGGTGTTGCTGCCGACAAAGTTAAGGCACGCCCACGTTTCGAAGATCTCACCGCGCTGTTTCCTGATTCCAAACTGGGTCTTGAAAACGCTGCAGATCCAAACAACATGACCGCACGCATCATCGACTTGATCTCACCAATTGGTAAGGGTCAACGCGGAATGATCGTGTCGCCTCCAAAGGCCGGTAAAACGACAATCATGAAAACGATCGCCACGTCGATTGAGCGCAATCACCCAGAAGTGAAATTGATTGTGTTGTTGATTGATGAGCGTCCTGAAGAAGTGACCGACATGAAACGCACGGTGAAGGGTGAAGTTGTTGCTTCAACGTTCGACCGTCCGTCTGAAGAGCACACCCAGGTTGCCGAGCTTGTTCTTGAAAAAGCAAAGCGCATGGTCGAGATGGGCGAAGACATCGTCATCATTCTTGATGGCATCACCCGTTTGTCGCGTGCATACAACTTGTCGGCACCTGCAACTGGTCGAATCATGTCCGGTGGTATCGATGCTGGCGCGCTGTATCCACCAAAGAAGTTCTTCGGTTCGGCTCGCAACGTTGAAGAAGGCGGCAGTCTCACGATCCTTGCTACCGCATTGGTCGAGACAAACAGCCGCATGGACGATGCAATTTTCGAAGAGTTCAAAGGTACGGGCAACATGGAGCTTCGTCTTGATCGCAAGATCTCGGAGCGCCGTATTTACCCAGCCATCGACGTGGATGCATCATCGACTCGACACGAAGAGTTGTTGTTTGATCGCAAGCAATTGCAGATGGTGTGGAAACTACGTCGAGTGTTGAGCGGCTTGGCCGAGGGTGGCAACGCTGCTCCTGGTCTCGAACTGTTGATCGACCGATTGAAGACATTTAAGAACAACGATGAGTTCTTATCCGAAATCGCCAAGCAACCAAACGCCTAAATTAGTAACGCTTAGCTGGCATTTCTCGCATGAGTGAGAACAACAATCAGAAATCTCGTGTGGCGCAGCTTGCTTTGCGTAATGCAATGGCGGGCATGGGTTCGAATGCTCAACCAGAGTTTGTCGAGTTTGCACTTGGGGCAGGTGCAGTAAGCGCAAACCATGCTTGGGTTGCAGTTCTGGAGCAATGTGATCGTTCGCTTGGACCGGTACTTCTGTGGGCGCAAAAGTTTGATGCAACATCGCTTGACATCTTCGTTGTGTCTGACGCCGACATCATTGCGCGGCGTGCAGAGTTGTTCGATCTCGACATTCGCATCTGGCTGGTCGCGGACAAGAAAGTGTCAATTGCTGAGCCAGCTGCAGTGCTTGCAGAGTCGCAAGTGCCACAATCGCATGAACAATTTGCTGATCTCATTGCACAGTCTGGGGCCGAAGTTGTTCGTGAGCACGGTGTGCTGAGCGGAGAAGCAATGGGGCTTGAAGTGTGCAGGGTAGTTATCGATGAAAATGACAACACTCCACGACTCGAAATCGGTGTCGGCGCGCATGATCGCGAGACATTCCAGATGCTGCATGGCAAAGTTGCAACGCTGGAGTCACTTGTCAAGGTTGTCGACATCGTGCGAGGGCATCGTCAAAGCGGGGTAGAGCATCATCCGCTCAACAGGCTTGCTGCCGAACGCTTGTTGCGACATCGAGTAGTTGTAGACCCACAGTTGGTTGGTGCGTCATTATTGCAAGTCGTTGAGCCACCTGTAAAACGTCTCAATGTGAAAGATGCAGTGCCGTGTTGCGCGGTCGGCGTATCCGAGCAAGGTCAACCGATCGTTGTGGTGTGTACTGCGGTAGTCGATGTAGATGTGGTTGCCTTTGCAGCAGATGCGCGCGCACGAATTGCGCCAGATGCACAACTTGTGATCGCAACCCACACCAATAACGTGACACCATCGTTGGCAAAGTTGGCGAAATCACTGCGTAATCCTGCACGTTTCGTTGAAGTCGCACCCGTAGTTCGCTAAAAAAGTCGTAGCCTAAGAGTCGTGTTAGACAGACTCGTTCAAATTGATGCCGATTACCGGGCGCTTGAAGAGAGTTTGGCCAGCCAAGAAGTATTGAGCGATCAAGCAAAATTGCGTGATGCATCGCGTCGTTATAAGCAGCAAACACCGTTGGTGTTGTGTATTCGTGAGTATCTCGACACCGAAGGAAACACTGAAGCAGCGCGCGAGCTGTTGGCTGATGCTGTTGGCTCTGAGCGCGAGCAATTGCAAGCAGAAATAGATTCCGGTATTGCCAAATTGTCTGAACTCGAAGAGCGCCTCAAGGTCTTGCTCTTGCCGGCTGACCCTAACGATGGCAAGAACATCATCATCGAAATTCGTGGCGCAGAAGGTGGCGAAGAAGCAAACCTCTTTGCGAGCGACCTGTTTGATATGTATGCGGCGTACGCAGCAAAGCAAGGTTGGTCATGGGAGGTGTTGTCGCGTGACAACTCGCCAATGGGTGGCATCAACCAGATCACTGTGTCAGCAAAAGGCGACACCGTGTGGACAAAGATGCGCTTTGAAGGT
>CANGZK010000135.1 GCA_947458565.1 Acidimicrobiaceae bacterium | reverse complement strand
TGTGAGGTTATACACGCCAAGATTTCCCTCTGCGCGCAATCCTCCCACTGAGGCAATATTGATGATCACACCGGGGTGATCGATCATCCACGCCTCCCAAACTGCCTGACACCAAAACAACGGACCGCGGAGGTTGACCTGGAACGTTTTGTCATATCGTGCAGGATCAATACCCAATGTTGGGCCCGCATAAGGATTCGTTGCTGCGTTATTGACGAAGATGTCGATCTTTCCAAAAGTCTTAATCGTTGCGGCAACACACGCCTGTGCAGTTTCAATGTCTCCGGCATTACCAGCAAAAATTGATGTATCTCCACCAATCTCATCTGCTGCTGCCCGCAAAGAGTCCTCTTTGCGCGACATCAACATGACTTTGGCGCCAGCTTCTACATAAGACTTCGCGATTGCTTTACCAATACCGCGCGAAGCGCCCGTTACCAGTGCAACCTTGCCATTGAGTGAAATTTCCATGTCGGCGACATTAGCCGTCATTCAGTAATGGTGCTGACACGAACTTTCTGAACTCGACGGCCGTCTAATTCTTCAGTCGAGAACTTCCAGCCTTGGTGCTCTACAGAATCCCCAATCACAGGTACTCGACCAAGCATTCCAAAAATGAAACCGCCGATGGTGTCGTACTCGTTTTCCGGGATTTTCGTTGAAATTTCATCATTGAGTCGACCAATAGGCATTGATCCATCAACCAAAAGATCTCCGTTCGGCAGCATTCTCAACGAATCATCTTCCTCATCGTGTTCGTCGACAATTTCACCAACTAATTCTTCTAGACAATCCTCTAGCGTCGCAAGACCTGTGACGGTTCCATATTCGTCGGCAACGATCACCATATGGAACTTTTTCGCTTGCATTCCTCGCATCAAATCAGCAACAAGCTTTGTCTCAGGGACAACTTCAACAGTTCGAACTAGGTCGCGCAATATTGTGGCACCGTTACCCGACCGTTCTGCAATCACTAAATCTTTGACGTACACAATGCCGACGACATCATCAACATCGTCATCATCTTTCCTGAATACTGGCAATCGACTGAATCCTTCAACTACTGCTTTGTCAAGGGCCAACGTGACTGTCATATCATCGTCGAGAAATACCACGTCATGTCGAGGCACCATAATTTCGCGCACCATGGTGTCACCAAACTCAATTACCGACTCAATAAGTTCTCGCTCTTCGTGCTCAATCACACTGTCTTGCGCAGCTGCTTCAACAATTCCCAAAAATTCTTGTTCGCCAATGAACGGACCTTGTGCAAGACCTTTGCCTTTAACAATCACGTTTGTGAGTCGTATGAGCAACCCTGATGTCATGCGAAGTGGCCAAAAGCGCACAATGAACGCAATGGGGCGCCCAGTAATTGTTGCCCCCTTGATTGGGTTCAGTAAGGCGTAAGTCTTTGGTACAGCTTCAGCGAGCACGAAGAACAAAACCACGTTCAGCGTGACACCGACCGCGACCCCAGCCGGCCCAAACAAACTATTTGCGACTATTCCAGTCAATGTTGCCTGCACAGTTTGCGACACATTAATAAGGAGCAACAACGGATTGACCCACATGGCTGGTTGAGCAGCCAAGCGCACCAGTGCCTTGCCGGATTTAGCACCCTTTTCTGCAAGCGCAGCCGCGCGAGGTTTAGTCATTTGCGACATGCTCATCTCCGCAAGCGACAAAAAGATCAGCACAAACAGCAGCACCACAATCACGAGCAGCATCCAAAGATCCATGGTCGTAGGTGCATTGGCGAAAATGACACTCATGGCTTTACCTCGGGAACATGTCGAAAATTATCTGGTGCAATTGAGTGCCAGTGAAACGATTCGAGGTGTTTTCTCTCTAAAGCCTGCATGGCAATCGCACCGTCTGGTGTGTCGTGATCATTGCCAAGCACATGCAATATTCCGTGCACCAAAAGTAACGCCATCTCATCATCTTCGGTGCCAGCATGTGAAGGCGCTTGCTTCACTGCCACAGCGGGGCAAATCACTACGTCGCCGAGCAGCAATGGAAGGTCAGCAATATCAAATTCGTTCTTATCAGGACCCTTCGTGAGCGCACCAGGTCCTGGTGTCCGAGTTGCTTCAACAGCATCAAGTGGAAAAGCCAGCACATCAGTTGCATAGTTATTGCCCATGTACTGAGCATTAAGTTGCCGCATTGTTGATTCGTCAACAAAAACTATTGTGAGTTCGGCTGCGCCTCGTACACCTTCAGCCTCCAACACATCGAGCGCCAAGCTCTGCCATCGGCCCAAATCGACAGCTACGGCAACTTGCTCATCCGCACAAAAAACTTCAGGTGATCCATCTCCACCGGTGCGACGCGGTTTCGACAAACCTGGACGAGTCTCAGCCATCACGTTTCTTCCAACTTGTATCCGAATTGATACGAGCATTGGTCACACTTTCATATGCTGCAACAATGTCTGCGACAATTCGGTGACGCACTACATCGGTTGCATCCAAATGGACAAAAGCCAAGTCTGGGATATCGGTCAACACTCGCTCGAGACCCAAAAGTCCGCTGCGACCATCCGGTACATCGACCTGTGTCGTGTCGCCAGTGACAACGACCTTTGTCCCAAAACCAATTCGTGTCAAAAACATTTTCATCTGCTCTGGCGTTGTATTCTGCGCCTCGTCCAAAATTACAAAACTATTGTTGAGCGTGCGTCCGCGCATAAATGCCAGAGGCGCCACTTCAACAACTTGACGTTCTAGAAACAGCTTCGCCTGCTCTGCACCAACCATGTCATGCATGGCGTCATATAACGGGCGTAAGTACGGATCAATCTTGGCTGCAAGATCTCCCGGCAGAAAACCCAAACGTTCGCCAGCCTCAACAGCCGGGCGCGTGAGAATTATTCGTTGTACTCGCTTCATTTGCAATGCCTCAACCGCCATCGCAACGGCAAGCCAGCTCTTTCCTGTTCCGGCAGGCCCCACACCAAAAGTCACGACATTGTCGCGAATGGCCTCTACATATCTGCGTTGACCGGCAGTCTTTGCGCGAATCACTCGCCCACCGCTTGTACGCAAAATCTCTTCCGTCAAAATTCGACTTGGGCTTTGATTGGCGCGAACCATGACGATGGATCGAATGACAATCGATCTATCGAGATTCTCGCCCCTCTGAAGAAGCTCAGTAAGTTCTTCAAACAATTTGCTCACCAGGGTCGCATCAGCACCGCTAATGGAGATCTCATTGCCACGCACATGGATTGCGCAACTTGGAAACTCGTCCTCGATGTAACGCAGATGCTCGTCGCGTTCGCCGAGCAGACCCGACATCAAATGCGCGCCAGAAACAACGAATGAAACGGTTGATGCCGACAGGTTGGAAACGCTCATCGAAGGTTCATGCAGAGTAGCTGCAAATCAGATTCATGACCCTGTAAATCTAGCGCAATAAGCGAATTATCGTTTGTGT
>CANGZK010000134.1 GCA_947458565.1 Acidimicrobiaceae bacterium | reverse complement strand
GCCATTGTCCAATTGACGAGTTCGAAATCGTCACTTGTAACTTCGCGGCCAAGTAGTGCTGCCGTTGTTTCGCAAGCAACAGACATGTTGGTTCCCCAAATAGCAGTGAAGCGCGGAGGGAACGATGCGTCTTCAAGTGCCAGTGGCCATGAAGCATCAACAAAGTGGCCGAGTTGCTCGAGTTGTTTGGCGACATTGTGGACACCCTCAACACTCTCGTGGTCGATGTCTCCAGCGAGAGGACGATGATCAAGAAAACCGATGCGAAGTTTCTCGACGGGTGCACCAACCTCACTGAGAAATGATCGCGATGGGGCAGGTGCAATGACTCGGTCACCAACACCCGGTCCATGCGTTGCGTCGAGTAGCGCAGCGCAGTCGCGCACTGTGCGCGTCACTACGTGTTCGACACCAAGATTTGTTTCGTCTCTCATTGGGGCAGCAGTAATTCGACCTTGACTGACCTTGAGTCCGACAAGACCGCAACATGCGGCAGGAATTCGGATGGAGCCACCGCCGTCTGTGGCGTGCGCTGCCGGAACGATGCCTGCAGCAACAGCCGCGCTACTGCCGCCACTCGATCCACCAGAGATTCTGCTGGTATCCCATGGTGTCCGAGTTGCACCCCAAGCTTCTGGTTCGGTGGTGGGGACACTTCCAAACTCTGGCGAGTTTCCGCGACCAAAAATGACAAGTCCTGCACGTATAAATCGTTTGACGTGTTCGGTGGTGTACGTAGAAATGTGATTGGCATTTTTGAGCGCGATATTGCCATTAGAGATGGGCTGACCTTGGAGAGTCGCGTTGAGATCTTTCAAAATAAATGGCACGCCACGAAATGGCATTGATTTGTCATCGGGGAGCGAGGCTGCGACTTTGCGCGCATCGTCGTCCCATCGGTATGTGAGCGCATTGATGGCGGGGTTGAGTTTGTCGGCGCGCTCGAGAGCAGCATTGAGTAACTCGAGAGGCGTGACTGAGCCGTCTTGCACAAGTTTGGCCTGATCGGTAGCGTCGAGCCATTGAGTGTCAGTTGCAATCGAAGCCATCATTACCCCCTAGTGTTGTTCGCTGATGAGTAACTCTTCCGAACCAGCACAACTTACTGCACGCGATGTATTGCGATTTACGAACGCACGCCGCATGCTGGGTAGCAGTTTTGCATTTCACATCGGAGTATCACTTCAAGCGGCGACTCTTGGAAAGCATATTTTTGACGTAACGGGCCGGGCTATTGACATTGGATGGCTGGGCTTAGCCGAGTTCGGGCCAATTGCTCTGCTCGTGTTGGTAAGTGGAAGCGTCGCCGACAGGTTTAATCGCAAGTATGTCGCCGCATTAGCGCTTGTTGGCGAGATGTTTTGCGCAATTGCGCTCGTTGCCTACTCGTTATCTGGACCGACAGCAGTGTGGCCATTCTTTGTCATTGCAGTTGTTTTTGGAATCTCTCGCGCATTTTTGTCACCAGCTACGCGTGCGATGTATCCGATGGTTGCACCAGATGGGGGAATGCCGCCAATCATTGCCATGTCATCTGGTGTCTGGACATCAGCGATGATTATTGGGCCAGCCGCATCAGGGTTTTTGTATTCGGCTGCCCCATGGATCGCGTATGCAACGACAGCCGGATTGATCTTGATTGGAATTATTGGCATTATGCGTGTGCAGTTTGAGCGAGAACCGACACCGCGTGATCCAGATGAAAAAGTGACTCTACGTTCAGCAATGGAGGGACTCTATTTCATTCGACGCACGCCAATATTGTTGGCCGCAATTTCACTTGATCTTTTTGCAGTGTTGTTTGGTGGTGCGATTGCGCTACTTCCAGTAATCGCAGAAGAGCAATTGAACGTAGGCGACGTTGCATATGGATGGCTGCGAGCATCTGCTGGTATTGGCGCGGCATCGATGGCATTGTTGTTGTCAATAAAGCCGTTGCGTCGAAATGTTGGCAAGGCACTGCTTATTGCAGTCGGCGTGTTTGGAGTTGGCACGATTGTGTTGGGTATGACCCACACATATTGGATCGCGTTTGCGGCAGTGTTGATTCTGAGTGCGGCTGACATGGTGAGCGTGTTTATTCGAGGGACGATCGTGCCATTAGTGACTCCAGACTCAAAAAGAGGACGCGTGTCGGCCGTGGAGAACGTATTTATCGGTGCAACAAATGAACTTGGAGCCTTTGAGTCTGGCGTTGCGTCTCAGGCTTTTGGCACTCCCGCTACCGTGATTGGTGGGGGCGTCGCTACTCTTGGAATCGTGGCCGTTTGGTGGTTTGGTTTTAAACCGTTGAGAGACATTGACATGTTTAGCGATTTAGATGCCCCAGAAAATCCCCTATGAAAGTCATCACCGCTTGTCCGCTTGATTCCCCCGACTCGTGTTCGCTTGAAGTAACAGTTGAGCTAGGCAAAATTGTCGATATCGATGCTGCACCAATTAGTGAGCAAGCAAACCCGTTGACCGACGGATGGATATGCAAAAAAGTGAAGCACCATGCGATGCGTGTCTATTCGAAAGAGCGAATCATGACGCCTTTGATTCGCACTGGGGCAAAAGGCTCAGGTGAATTTCGCATTGCATCGTGGGACGAAGCAATCACTCTTGTGGCTGACAAAATCTCGAGTGCGATCGGGGAGCATGGGCCGGACAGTGTCCTTCCGTATTTGTATAACTCGTCATCGGCTCGTATCGATAAGAAGCGTTCGATGCCGCACTTGTTTGAGAGATTGGGTTGCCCCGAGATTGAGCACACCATCTGTGCAGGAACGAGTTCGGCGGCTTGGGAGCGAGTATTTGGTGACATGTTGTCGAGTGACCCGATGGATTTGATTCATTCGAAGCTGATCGTGGTCTGGGGTGCTAATCCCGGCGCGAGCAATACGCATTTGCAGCCGATTATTGCGCAAGCAAAAAAGAATGGTGCAGTTGTAGTGGTGATTGATCCACGTCGCACAAGTGCTGCAGCCCGAGCTGACTTGCATATTGCACTTAGACCAGGAACAGATGTGGTTTTTGGCTATGCGGTTGCTAGGTGGATCAATGAGCGAAATCGAGTTGACAAGAATTTTGTGGCGCAACACGTAACTGGAGCCGAACAATTTTTAATAGCAGCAAATGAGTGGACTCTTGAGCGTGCGAGCGAAATCTGTGGAGTAAGTGTTGACGAGATTGAGCGCTTCGCGGAACTTGTGACAACCATCAAACCTGCCACGATGCGAGTTGGCTTGGGCATGGAACGTAACCGCAATGGAGGCAGTGCGTATTTGGCTGCTTTCGGAATGTGGGCATTGACCGGCAACTTCGGAACGTTGGGCAGCGGAATTTACGGTTCGACATCAGGTGGATTTCCAAACAGCGTGTTGGCGCAATGGCCTCAAGGTGTTGATCGACCAGTGCAAAAGAAGATGAACATGAATCGAGTTGGACGAGTGTTGCGTGGTGAACCAGATGCGTGGCATGCGCCAGCCAAGGTGCT
>CANGZK010000133.1 GCA_947458565.1 Acidimicrobiaceae bacterium | reverse complement strand
TTAAAGCGGTTTGGATCAGACATCGTGCAGCCTGTTTGCACACACAACAGAGCATCATGCGCAGCATGATCATCTCGATGCGTGTAGTGGGTGTCGTTAGTAGCTAACAACGGAGCGCCAATTTTGCGCGAGAGTTCGATCAAGAGTGGATTGGTTCGTTTTTGATCTGCAAGTCCATGATCTTGCAATTCAATAAAAAAGTTGTCTTTGCCGAAAATATCTTGCAGTCTTCCAGCGCAATCATGGGCACCAGTGATGTCACCCTTCATGAGACGTTGCAACACGTGACCACCCAGGCAGCCACTCGTTGCGATCAAACCTTCATGATGCTCGTGCAGCAACTCCCAATCGATACGCGGTTGGTAGTAGTAGCCCTCCAAAAAGGCACGACTCGATAACTGAATCAAATTCTTGTAGCCAACATTGTTTTCTGCAAGGAGCGTGAGGTGGTAATAGACCTTGCCACCAGATTCGGTTTCTCCACCCGAATCGTCCACTCTGCCCCGACGAGATGGCCGCTCAGAGCGATGCTCATGAGCCATGTATGCCTCAGTGCCAATAATTGGCTTAATACCCTGCTCTTTGCACTGTCGATAAAAATCGAGAGTTCCGTACATGTTGCCGTGATCGGTCATCCCCAATGCGGGCTGACCATCGGCTACAGCTGCAGCGACCAACTCATCAAGCCGTGACGCACCATCCAACATCGAAAACTCGGTATGGACATGCAAGTGGGTAAATGAATCGCCCACTGGTATCTCCTTTCGTTTTTCGATCGATGTTGAGGCAAAAAGCCGTGTTGGAGGAGAGAGATTATCAGTGGGGTGTTTACCCGTGGTGATTTACTCTTGGCTAGAGATACGTGCCAGGGCGGTCGGAGATTTCAGGGGTAACCGCACCGCCAGGCCCGCTGGGCAATTGGCGCATCTGATTGAGTTGCTGATTTGCTGCCAATTGCTGTGCAAACAAAGTTGCTTGAATTCCATGGAAGAGACCTTCAAGCCATCCAACCAACTGGGCTTTGGCAACCCGTAGTTCGCTGTCCGACGGTGTCACACCATCGCGGAAAGGAAGTGACAACATCCGCAATTCTTCTGCCAAGTCAGGTGACAGGGCTTCAGTTAACTCGACAATTGATCGTTCGTAAATTTCTGCCAGTCGTTCACGCGCCGGACCATCCATGGTCATTGAATGCACTTCGTCCAACAGTTGTTTAATCATCGAACCGATACGCATCACTTTGGCTGGTGCGGTCACCGTTTCATTGGGAATTTCTGGTGGAATTACAGGTGGATTTTCTGGGGTTTCATCTTGAACTACTTCAGTCATAGTTGCATTATCTCACGATCGATGAGCCATTGCCAACAACGGAACATGCATTTCGGCTTCAGTCAACGAACCGTGTCGGCAAACCAACTGATATGGACCAGTGTCAAATGGCTCATGGAAACTCACGTCCGCAAATGGAACAAGTGCAACATCCCCAAGTCGCCTGCGCGCCACATCGGTCACTCGTGGACCAAACCAACCACTGTCTATCGTCTCGTCACGGGTAATAACCCAAGCAACGTCGCCATACAGTTCTTTTGCAGTTGCGTGCAACGATTGGGTTGCGCCACTGCGTGCATGAAGCCACCGAAATCTTCCCTCGCCAGATTGATACGCAACCTGATCAAGCACATCGCGGTGCGGAGTTATTGATGCATCGCCAATGTGTACTTGACCATGATCCGCTGTAACGATCAACACACTCCCCGGTGTCAGTTGTTCGAGTACATCTGCGACCAATCGATCTGCTTGGCGCAACTCGGCGTTGTAGTACTCACCAAAACCACGCTCGTGTGCAATCTTGTCGACACCGTCGTAATAGGCATAAATAAACTTTTGACCTGATCGAAGCAAAAGACCAACTTGTATCGCAATGCTTGATGATGATCTCCAGCCCATCGGACGAGAACCTCGGAGATGCGCTTCGGTAAATGCCGAACCTTCAAGTTCGGCTTTGCTGAGTACTGGTACTGAAGCACCCATGAATGGCGGACATGGTTGCACCATCTCTGGGGGATACGTCGAACGCAAATCACCTTTTTCATCGCCCCAGCGCAACATCTGCATCACATGGCGACCCATATCCATTCGATAACCCACCAGGCCATGTTCGCCTGGAGTCAGGCCAGTGGCAATCGATGTCAGTGCCGTCACCGTTGTCGATGGCGCAACCGTGGTGATCAACCCACCCTGCATCGCAGAAATTGTTGGTGCGTGTGCAAGGTTGCTTTGCAGTTGGTGCCAGCCAAGTCCATCTAGGACAAGCAATACAACTTGGTTTGCTCCCTCTACTGCCTTTGGCATCCATGCAGGTACCGAATCGGTGCCCCGCGGCCCGAGAAGGCTTGGAATAATGCTGGAGATACAACCCCCTGAATACTGAGGGAGCGTTGGATCAATCACGCGATCTACACTACAACCGTGCGTGTATCTACTCGGGGCGACTATGCATGTCGCGCTCTTCTCTCTCTCGCCCTCCATGAAGGCGAACCTGGCCCCACTTCGGTCCGTGACATCGCAACACGTACCGCACTTCCACAGCCTTATCTTGAGCAGATTCTTTTGGTACTCAAAGGTGCAGGCCTGGTCAAATCAAAACGTGGCGTTGGCGGCGGATACACACTTGCTCGACCACCAGAGGAAATATTGCTTTCACAAATAATTGCTGCCGCCGACGGCCCAATCAGCCTTGGCGATTTTGGAAAGCCACACCAGGATGGTTCATGCGATCACGAAGGCCATTGCGTACTGCTAGCGATCTGGAATGTTGCCGGTGAGCACATGCGTGAACACCTCGAAGATTACACATTGGCAAAAATTGCCTCAGCCGCTAACGGCACTTCGCCTTGGCCAAAACTGCACCATTAAAAATCTCGCTCAAATAGTTTTTAGCTACAACGTGCAAGCAAAGCTTTCATGTCGTCGGGCATTTCGGCTTCAAACGACATCGGTTGGCCACTGATCGGATGCACGAAAGCTAACTGTGCTGCATGCAACATCGGACGCGGTGCCGAAAGCGAACTACGCGCTCCACCGTACGTCGAGTCGCCAACAACAGCATGACCAATAGATTCGAGATGGACCCTGATTTGATGGGTGCGTCCGGTTTCTAGATTGCATTCAACTAACGAACTCGGCAAAGGCAGATCAAACTTTGACTTGACTTCGAAACGTGTTCGAGCAGCCTTTCCATCGACAACGACACCCATACGTGTTGGATCTTTTTGATCTCGACCGATTGGAGCATCGATGGTGCCAGACAAAACTGTTGGGTGCCCCCAGATGAGTGCCAAGTAAGTGCGCTTCACATCACGTTTCGACAATGCATCCACGAGCGCCTCGTACGCTGCGTGCGTTTTCGCCATCACCATTAAGCCAGTTGTACCAGCATCAAGTCGATGCACAACGCCAGGACGCAACGGGTCACCAGCAGATGC
>CANGZK010000132.1 GCA_947458565.1 Acidimicrobiaceae bacterium | reverse complement strand
AACTATGGCGCCGATAACGGCAAGACCAGCCGAAATACGTAGCCCGCTAAATATTGCAGGACTTGCAGCAGGTAATTGAAGTTTGAATAGGCGAGTGACTCGATTTGACTTATGCAACGTAAATAGATCATGCATGTTCTTCGGAGTCGATTGAATGCCAAAGAGTGTGTTTGAAACAATGGGAAAAAGTGAAATGATTACCGTGACGAGAACTCTTGCCGCAAAATTTGAACCAACAAGTTTGATCATGAGTGGAACGATTGCAATAATCGGCGTAACTTGCAAGGCGATGAGATAGGGCCAAAGCGAACGCTCCAGCCATCTTGCTTGTGCCATCAACACTCCGGCAATGAGCCCTATACAAATTGACAGCGTGAGGCCAACGAGCGTGGTCTTGAGTGAGATCCATAGTGCGATCAAGATTTTGGTGCGCACAATTCCATGAATGTCTTCAAAGAGACGATGAGGTGGTGGGATGATCATTGGCGTGTTGGAGGCCGGGGAGAAGTTGTTTTCCAATCCGTACGCGAGTGCATACCAAGCAAGTAAAAAAATGACAAACACAATGGTTGGACCGAAGTATCGGACGAATACTTTCTGAAGTCGAATTCCGAAACTCATACGCTATGCATTTCTCTCATTAACGCTGCGATCTGTCCACAGCTGTGTGCGAATTCTGCGCTATAGCGAAGTGCGGGAGTACGTGGGTACTCGAAAGGAATTTGTATCTCATGCGCGATGGTTCCAGGACGAGGTGACATGATGATGACTCGCTGTGAAAGATAGACGGCTTCCGTAATTGAGTGAGTCACGAAAACTGCAGAAAACTTTGCCATAGCGAACATCGAGAGCAGATCATCGTTCAGAGACTCACGAGTGAATTCATCTACTGCGGCGAAAGGCTCGTCGAGCAAGAGCAAACTCGGATCAGTAACTAAGGTGCGCGCTAGGGACGCTCGCATCTTCATGCCACCAGAAAGCTGTCGTGGATATTTGTGTCCGCTGTCGTGCAGCCCAACTGATTCGAGCGCAATCTGGGCCTTGGCTTGACGCTCGGTTGCGTTGACTCCCCGCAATTCAAGAAGTGTTTCAATGTTTTTCAGCGTTGATCTCCAGGGCAGCAATGTTGGGTCTTGAAAGACAAACCCGATATCACTTGTCGAGCTCGATAGAACTCCGCTTGTTGGTTGTTGGAGTCCGCTCAGTACGCGAAGCAGCGTTGACTTTCCACAGCCACTCGGGCCGACCAGCGCAACGAATTCATGAGCAGCGATTTGCAGAGTAATTCCACGTAAGGCTTCAGTCGAATCGGGGAACGTCAAACAGACATCATCAGCAGAGATCAAATGAGACCCCGAGCGACGAACTATTGGGTTAGGCGTGGTGGAGTTCACCGAAGCGTCGGCTGAGCCGCATCCTCGTAGGGGTCACATAAATAATCTAATAGTGCCGATCATCAGATCGGTGAATGCCAAAGACCTTTATTCTGGAGAATCTGTTTGAGCACAACGGGCTTATCGGTCATTATTCCATCCACGCCGAGATCCAATAGGTGCTCCATCTCATCGGGTTCGTCGATGGTCCACACATGAACCTGCAACCCGGCGCTGTGCGCGTCATCAACGAGTCGTTTGTCCGTCAGGGTTATTGGACCCTGCTTGAGTGGTATCTGGGCGGCGAGGGCTCCCTCGAATGGTTTGACCACGCCAATCCAACTTCGCACACGTAGCAACGCGACTTGCTTTGGTCCAAGTGACGAACATAGCGAAGGTCCAAAAGTCTCGCGAAGCGCTGAAAGTCGTTTGTCGCTAAATGAGCCGACACAAACCTTGTCGAGTACATGCGGTGGACGTAAGGCATCGATCAATGGCGCTAGTGCTGCATCCGACTTACAGTCGATGTTGATTCGCGCCTGTGGCCATGCGTCGAAAATATCTTGCAGTAGTGGAATATGTTCAATGCCATTGACTCGGGCCTTTTGAACTTCGGAATAATCAAGTTCGCTGATTTTTCCTGCAACTCCACATGTACGAAGTAGATCGTCGTCATGAAAAGCGAGAAGCACGCCGTCGCGAGTGGCGTGCACATCGGTTTCAAGGTAGGTGTATCCAAGTTCGATCGCTTTGGCAAATGCAGGCATGGTGTTTTCGGGAGCATCGCTAGCGCCTCCGCGATGAGCAAAGGCAATTGGAAGACGCGTGTCTAGAAATGGATGTGTCACAAAACTCTTTAGATGCTTCGGCCAGCGGCCGCCCAGTATTCGTCTTTTAGGAGACGTTTGTACAATTTGCCTGTCGGATGACGCGGTAGTTCGGTGCGAAAGTCAACCGACTTTGGGCATTTAAACGACGCAAGTGATGCCTTGCAGTGTTCGATAAGAATTCGCTCCAATTTCTTTGCATCTTCAGGTGAAGCTGGCATCACGGTTGGCTGCACTACTGCCTTGACTTCTTCTCCGAACTCATCATTCGGGATTCCGAATACGGCAACATCGATCACGTCTGGATGAGACACCAATATGTTCTCAGCCTCCTGCGGGTAGATGTTGACTCCACCAGCGATGATCATAAATGCCTTGCGGTCTGTCAGGTACAGGTATCGCTCCTGATCTAGATACCCAATATCGCCAAGTGTTGACCAACCGCGCCCAAGTGAATCTTTTGAAGCCTTTGTCTTTTCGGGGTCATTGTGGTATTCAAAGCTCGCGTTTGTCTCGAAGTAAATCGTTCCTGTTTGACCAATCTCCAGTTCTTTGCCGTCGTCATCGAGGATATGAATGACGCCCTGCAGTGATTGCCCCACAGTGCCGGGGTGGGCAAGCCATTGTTCGGAATTGCAATAAACAAAACCATTGCCTTCGCTGCCTGCGTAATACTCGTGAACAATTGGTCCAAGCCATTCAATTGTCTGTTGTTTGATGTCGACAGGGCAGGGAGCAGCAGCGTGAAAGATATGCGTGAGCGATGCTGTCTTGTAACGAGTGCGAATTTCGTTGGGCAGTTCGAGCAGTCGAACAAACATCGTTGGAACAGTTTGCGAATGTGTCACGTTGTACTTCTCGATCAGTTGCAAATACTCTTCAGCGTCAAAGTGTTCCATGATGATTGTCGTACCACCAACGCGGTGCACTGCAAGGTTCCAACGCAGTGGTGCTGCGTGATAGAGCGGTGCTGGTGAAAGATAAATTGTTCTGTCGTCCATTGCAAACAGGAACTGTCCAAGCGATGTGACACCATTTGGGGATCCAAGAGGGTTTTTGCCGAGATTGAGTGCGACGCCTTTCGGGCGACCGGTCGTTCCACTTGAATACAACATGTCCGATCCGTCAACTCGATCCTCTAATGGAAGCGGCAACTGCTGTCCAACGATTTCCTCGTAACTGTCGTAGTTGTCGATAACTCCGTCCAACATGAGGCGAAGTTCAACGTTTGGAATTAAGTCCGAAATCTCCGCAGCTTGTTCGGCTTTGTGCTTGCTCGTGATGAATGCCTTCGCATCGCAGTCGTTGATGATGTATGTCAACTCGTCGGATGT
>CANGZK010000131.1 GCA_947458565.1 Acidimicrobiaceae bacterium | reverse complement strand
CTGGAATTGTTATTGGCGCTGGATGCCCGACTATGCGCAACGAAATCATCTGCAAGCGCACCGGCCATTGCCGCCACTATTCACGAACCCAAAAAAGACACAGATGAAGTGCATGAATACTGTGCTCAATGGTGTCAACGAGCATTCATACTCACATCACATTGAAAGACTCATGGTGCTCGGCAACTTTGCCCTCATCACCGGCACCAACCCCCAACAGTTCACTGAGTGGATGTGGAATAGTTTCATCGACGCAGCCGAATGGGTCATGGTGCCCAACGTGATCGGTATGTCGCTCTATGCCGATGGCGGAATGTTGGCCACCAAGCCCTATGCCAGTGGTGGTGCGTATATCGACCGCATGAGCAACCATTGCAAAGGCTGTGCATACGACCGCAAAAAGCGCACGGGTGACGATGCCTGCCCGTTCACGGTGTTGTATTGGGATTTCATGATGCGCCACCAAGAAACCTTCGTTAAAAACCCTCGCATCGCTCGCCAAGTGCGCGCTGCGCAACAGCTCTCCGACATAGAAGCAGTGCAACAAACTGCACAATCAATCTTGCAACGCCTCGACGCCGGCCAGCTCTAGTTATTCGGCCTTCACAACCCCAGTTTGCACGTTACTCATTGCATATTCGCTGAAATAATTGCCATGCGTTCTGGCCAACATGGCCTCTGATTGCGAAGTGAGTCTCACTACCTCTACATCTTGTGGTTCCATATTTTGGCTATCCAATTCTGCCAAACGATCCAATGATGGCCAAAAATCCTCATCACAAAAACGATCGATACCAATCAACTTTCCTGTTGAACGACGAAATTGAACAATCACAATCATGATTTCACCTTACCTTTCTCTCAATTTCGATTACCAGGGAATTAATGGTGGTGAGTCCCTCAAACAATTCCGCTGTGTCATTCAAAACTCCGACTTCACTCAACTCAATTCTCCGCCCGAGCTCGACAAGGTCTTTGTACGAGTTCAGCAGCAGGTTACGCACAACAGGGCTATACGTGTCAACTACTGGCTTTCCGCCGTATCGCACATCTCTACCGACTAAACGTGCAAGAGATTCCATCGACCTTGCCCATTCATGCTGCAAAGGAGTCCGAATCTGAATCTCGCCTAAATAGAGACCTTGGCGAACCTCTACGTGAACAGCGCGATATCCAAAACTCGGAAACTCTCTTCGGTCAATAATCTTGATCGCATAATTTCCTGATAGCGCCATAGTGCGCAAAACTGAGTCGTTTTGCAGGCTCAATCCCTCATTGACAACAATTCGTGCTCCAACGACATCCCTCAAACTGCTCAGCCGAAGCGTCGTACGCAGGAGTTTCGCTCTGATAGTTTCAAGATTCTTCAACCTCAAACTCACACCGAATTCATCATTGCCAAATTCAAGCATCAATTTATTAGATATTTCATTACCCAATTCAGCCCATTGAGAACGGAGATAGTTAAATACCGACTGATCTACATCGTTAAGTTCACCAGACTTAATTGCCTCACCAAGGCGGTCGATCCGGGATCGGGATAATTCCATGCACGGATGTGTGCATGAACTGCCCCCTTAGTGCAGAAGTATTTCTATGCCCTTTAGATGCTTGACAACTAGAGCACGGCCTGTGTAACACTGCGCCCCATGAACGAACCAATCACCATGCAAGACCTCAATGACCAAGCAACTCAGATCGCCAGCAGATTCAACAAAGTCGAAAGCGATCTCACCAACCTAAGAACTGTTATGGATTCCAATTCCTACACGGTCGAAACCGGATTTAAAATCCTTCGAATTGACGTTGACACACAATTCATAAAACTTCGCTCCGAAATTGCATCACAATTTGCCGAAGTATTCGCACTCATCAGGAAAGTGCAGAGTTAGTCCCGGGCGCGTATGGATACGGTCTCAACCGACAGCGAATGGATTGCTCTTTGGGCTGAAGGCGTTGCGAAGCAAATGGCAACTCCTACGGGCAATCGCCTCTCGACGTTAATTGAAATCTAAATTACGCTGAGTGTTGTCACGGTTTAGCTCGGTGCGGGCCTGGGTGACTCTTTCGGCGAATACATCGAACACCCGCACGTGGCATGGCTGCACCGCAGCGCTCAAGTTGTCGACCAGAAATAATGCGCGATACTGCTGTTGGGTCAACACTGCCACGTGCGCGCTCCAACGCTGCACGTAGAGCCTTTACTGGATCTGCACCTTGGGTACCCCATCCGTGTTGCATCGCAGCGAGCACTTCGTCTTTCGACAACACCGCAGCTGTGTCGGTATCAAGCAGTCCGCTCCGCACTGCAGTTCTGCGTAGTCCAACATTTGCTGGTTCGGGTCGGTAATCCCATCCATCAAGACCAACGTGTTCAACAACTACATCTAAGAGCGCCAATGCAATCCATAACTGAATCGCTTCTTCGTCGGTAAGGCGCCCGGTTGCAGCAACTGCATCGGCCATGTCATACACCTCTTGGTTTCGCCGAGGTCCAAGACACAACACCTCAATCAGTCCCACTCCGTGCACAAGAGATCCCTTATAAACAACACGGCGTTCACTACCAAGCACCGCAAGCGTGTTCCAACCAGCGAGTGGTGCCCGAAGCGGATGCTTGCCACCAGGGTTGTCACACAGCGCAAGCACCGCGTTCAATACATCGAGCTGCTCGTCTTTGCTCAAGACCTCAAGTTGTTCTACAACGATGTCACTAAAAACAACTTCGGCTTGGTTGTTGGGAAAGCGCTCTGCTCGCCTCACGCGTCTTGCAGTTGCTGTGCCCGAGCATGTACATCGGCAACTGATATTCCGAGTCGGTTGCACACCTCTTCAAGATCCAATGTTGTCGATCGACCCTTGGCGTTCTCGGCCATCGATTCCACAACAAGACGCGCAGCTTCGCGAATCTTGCGCAGGTCTTCATCAATACGCTCCGCCGTATCGACGACGGCAACCGCACGGCCAAGGCTTGTCAGCACAACACGATAACCAGCGACCTCATGGGTAAGAGCCGACACACCTTTACGAGAGGCAATAGAAACAGGCATTCTCACAGATTCGGTCATGTCTGCAATACTACACACTGATATGTATTGTTGCAACTAACGTATTTTGGCTGAGTTTCCAAGACCCCGGCTGCTGCGAGCCATACTTGAGCATGAGCCGCAACATCGTTGGCATTCTTGGTACCGCCATCGTCGCCATCTACATCTTCGGTTCTGGTCGCTTGGTCACCACAGATCAACAGTGGTATCGCTCGCTCCCAAAACCTGCGTGGCAACCACCCAGCATCGTGATCGGTCTCATTTGGCCTTACAACTTTGCACTGCTCATCACTGCAACCTGGATTGTTGCTAGCCGCCTCTCGAGCACTCAACAACTGGTCTGGTTGATTTCTCTTGCACTGAGTGTGGCGGCCGCTCTCGTGTGGGCATGGTTGTTTTTTAAGCTGCACTCACTCCCCGCATCAGCTGTTGCTCTCGTATTCGCATCCCTGTTCACCATCCCACTTCTGGTGATCTCGTTTCGCGCGTCCCCCGCACTTGGCATTGTAT
>CANGZK010000130.1 GCA_947458565.1 Acidimicrobiaceae bacterium | reverse complement strand
TATTCAGACACTGACGACATCACTTTCGACAACACTCCAACAATTTCGGTTTCAGAAAGAACTGATGGTTACTTGGTGAAAGTAGCAGCGGTGAAAGACTCCAAGACGGTATTTTGCACGTTCGTTGCTTCTCCTACGGTGACAAGCTGTGCGCTTGGCAAGCTGACTGATGGGGTTTGGTCAGTGACTTCGCAACAATCTAAGGCGGGTAAAACTTCACCGAAGTCTCCGGTGCTCAAAATCACTATTGACACTGTTGCGCCAATCGTGACTACCTTTTCAACAACTGCAGCTAATGGTAAAAAGAATGTTGGAGATGAAGTTAAAATAAGAGCAACCGTGAATGAAAGCATCATTCCGGGTGGATCTGTTACTGCGACTTTGGATACCAAAGCAAAAGTTGTCGTAACACAAACTGCTGCCACCACTCTGGAAGGAAGCTACATAGTCAATGTTGGGGATTTCAGTAGCGACCTAACTGTCGATTCGTTTGCCTTAAAGTTGGCACCAACCGACATTGCAGGAAACGTAATGAAAAAGACCCCCATTCCTCAGGGTCAAAAAAATATCGGTGGAGCAAAAAATATTGTTATCTCAGGAAAAGCCACTTCGGCGCCAGCCACTACGGCACCAACAACTATTGCGCCAGCGGTTCCAGTTGCGCCGGTTGTTGACAACAATGCTCCTACGGTTCTTGAATGCAAGACCGAAACAAGCGCAAAGAAATCCAACTCACCAGTTTTGGTTGGTGAAAAGTTATCGGATGGCATCATTTTTGACGCTGATTCTCCGAAACTGGATGCCACAGACAAACGCGAATTAGATCGCGTAGCGACCGTGATGGCTAAGCGTGGCGGACTTGTGCTTGTTTCTGGGTTTGCGCGTAAAAACGGAATTGACTCAGCCGAATATCTTAAGAATCTTTCACTGAAGCGTGCCCGCAATGTTTCTGATTATCTGGTTGCAAAAGGTGTTCGAGTGTCGATGCGGTACGAGGGATTCGGGGCTGTAACAAAAGATATCGGTACGAGTGTGCAGCGCAAAGTTGAGCTCAGGTGGCTTGATGATTCCGACAAAACTGCGTACGTTCAGAAATGTGTGACCCCGTAACCTATTTGAGGTAGTTGGAGAGAAACGCAAGCGAGGCAATAACAGTGCCGAAGACTGCGATGTTCGTAGCGATCAAGAAATCGAGTCTCGAGCATTGATAGCCCAAGATAAACCGCGTCGCTCATCAACGATCACGAGTTGCAGTTGCCAGCCCGTTGGGCTCTCGTCTGCATCAAACCACGACCATTGCAATGAATGCAGTACATCACGAATCTCATCGTTGTCGAGTGGCCATTGGTCTGAGCGTCCAGATAGTGCGCCGAGCAGCCACCACGCACCATCACGCCCTGCAGCGGCACCACGACGCCGACCAAATGCTCCTCCGCTTGCGCCGGCCCAAGCCAATAACGCCAACGCTTGAGTTGGTTCAAGGGCGCGCAGGGTCGCCGAAGCAATGCCGACAGAGGCAAGCGCATGGGTTTCGTCTCCACGTGCTGCTCCAACCTGCAATGTTCCATTAGAAGAAGTAGCCCAAGCACCAACAAGTTGATGCACAGCATCTACGACATCAGCGTCCTGAACATTTGCGATCTCTGTAGAAGAAGTAGCAGACACGACTCGGCCAGTAGAGGTTTGCGGAAGCTCGGGTGAAGGAAATTCTGCAGAGTTATCGCGGTAGATGGCAAGCTCGTAGTTGGGCTCCCAAGATTGCAACTCGAGTGGAGTCTCGAGTGCATCAAAAACATCAGCAGGGTTTTCGATGTGCTGCCCGCGCAACGCACACTCGTGTGCAACGAATGATGCAATTGGCGAATGTGGCAACTCGTGTTGTAATTCCGACCACTGATGGCTCTGAGCAATTACTTCGGTGAGTGGTCCGAGAGTAAATCTTCCGGAACCCTCTTCGAGCACCTTGGCTGCAATGTGTGCAGGCGCGAGCAGGGCAAGTCGGTATTCAGCAAGTGTCGATGCCGGCCACAGTTGCTTGCCACTTGCGGTTGCGAGCCTGCACGAGTTGCGCAGTTGCAAGAGTGATGACCAATCGCGACTTGAACACAAGTCATCTACCGTGCGCACCAAACCATCTAGATCGCTGCGGTCGATGAGTTGATTGAATTCGCTCACAGGAGGGGCCACGGGTACCGCGTGCCACTGCGGTCGATGGGGAATGCTCCACCTTCACAAATCCACTGAGCGCGTTCTTGCAAAGCCACAACTTGTTCACTGCTCAGAAGTGCTGAGATATCGAGCGGAACTGCCTCAATGAGTGGTTCGATGACGGCGCGAAGATTGTCTGGTAGTTCTTCGCCACCAAACTCCCAAATGACAGTTCGAAGCTTGAAGTCAGGAGAGAAACACACTCCGTGATCGATTGCCCAGATTTTGTCGTCGGCATCAATGAGACAATGCCCACCTTTGCGGTCGGTGTTGTTTGCAACAATGTCAAACGCGCACATGGCCCGTAGTTGGTCGTGTAAATCTTCGCGTTGCTCAAAAATAGTAAAATAATGCTGCTGCACGTCGACATCTACAAAGAGTTGTACCGAGCCTTCACCGAATGGACCATCTCGCAAAACTGTTGGCGGCACAATCCCTAAGCCCATTGCTTCAGAGAGGCGATAGGCGGCAACTTCGTTGCGATGTAAGCCGGGTTCAAAATCCCACAGCGGGCGTTCGCCCTTGAGCGGTTTATAGATTCCGCGAACTTCTTTGTCGTTACACCTGACATTCACCAAGAAAGTTGCGTTACTGCTGTGTGGCATTCGCGAAACAGTTTCGACCTGCCCGTGAAGCAGGATTTCAATCAGTTCATTCGTGGGCATGCGTGACCGTCAAGATCAATCGGGTGGCCACAAAAAATGCAGGGAGGACGTCCGGCTGCCACCACATCGTCTGAATGTTCACAAAATGCTGCTGCCTGACCACGGCTCATCTGCACACGCACTCGACCTGGGTCAACATCATCGATTGGCTCATTGTCGTCGTTGGTGGGTACGAGCTCTTCGATCTGCACGACCATGCAGTCGTTTCGTGAGTCGTACGCAATGCCTACGGTGCCAACAACAAACTCGATGTCGATAGGAGAGGAGAGTTGCATTGCATCAACAATTGGCCGGTCATCTGCATCTGGTGCATCAGCGAGTAGTTGGCGCATGTATTGAGCGAGTGCGGCCACTTGCTGCTTTTCACACTTCATCGTCACTCGTTGTCCGTTGGCTCGCACCTGAATCACAAACAATCGAGAACCAGGCTCACCTAGAGCACCGCTGGTGAAAGCATCGGCTTGATCAAATTCGTAAAACGCACTCATGATGGACGCAGCTCGCTCAGTGACCCGCCAGTCGAGTTGACTGTGAGCACAACTGGACCACTCATCGAATATGCAACAGCACTTACCGAGCACGTACTGATCACGATGCGTTGAAACAAGTAAAGATGGGTTCCCATTGCATGCGCAACAGCAGCTTTGATTGGGTCGGCATGGGAAACACATACACCAATTTCTCCGGGGTGCTT
>CANGZK010000129.1 GCA_947458565.1 Acidimicrobiaceae bacterium | reverse complement strand
GACCTACGTGCACGCCTGCTGCACGCAAGTCAACAACTGGCGCAATGCCCGACGACAAAATCATGTTGCTGCTTGGGCAGTGTGCAACACCAATCTTTGCTTTGCCCAACTGTTGAATTTCATCATGGTTTGGCATCACACAATGAGCTACCCATGCGCGATCGGTGCACCAACCCACATCTTCTAGATACTGAGTGGGTCGGCAGCCAAATGTTGCAATTGAAAATGCATCATCTTCAGAGTTTTCAGCAAAGTGTGTGTGCAAGCGCACATCAAGTTTTTCGGCAAGATGAGCAGACTCTGTCATCAATTGCTTGGTCACGCTAAATGGCGAGCATGGTGCGAGCGCAATGCGAACCATCGCACCGTGTGAGGCATCATGGTGTTGTTCAACCGCACGTTGCGACTCGGCCAAAATAACGTCGTGATCCTGCACCACATTGTCTGGTGGCAAACCACCATCCTTTTGCGACAACGACATTGATCCACGCGTTGGATGAAAGCGCATCCCCAAATCTTTTGCTGCCATGACCTCGGCTGACAATAAATCGCCCCCACCGGCAGGGTGCACATACAAGTGATCTGTCGAAGTTGTGCAACCCGACAGCGCCAACTCTGCAAGGCCAACCCATGCCGAAACATTGGCGGCTTCTTCGTCAAGAGTGCTCCACAGTGGGTACAAAGTTTGCAACCAACCAAACAATGCAGCGTTGGTCATCGGCGGGAATGCCCGCGTGAGGTTTTGGTACATGTGATGATGCGTATTAACAAGCCCAGGTGTAACGAGGCAATCAGTGGCATCAATGACGCGAGTTGCTTGTGGCTCAGAACCTGCAGCACCAACTCCAGAAATCAATCCATTGGTGATTGCAACCCAACCACCAGGTATTTCTGTTCGAGCGTTGTCTACGGTTGCAACGAGTGTTGCGTTGCGAACAACGAGATCGGCTGTTGAGCTCAGTTGTTTAACTCGACAAGTTCGCTGCCAGCGTTACGAATGTCTCCGTCGCGCTGCAGAAAAAATCCGAGCAATGCTGCGATTCCAGCAGTCGACAAACCCACGACGATTGGAAATGAGAGCAATGCGATAATGAGGATGATTGCGCCAGGCATGTCATTTACCGTAGTGGCTTGAAAGCCCAGGCTTCAATCTCTACTGCCCCACCAAATGGCAATGACGCCACACCAATGGTGCTGCGAGCAGGGCGACTAGTGACAAAACCCTCTACATATGCGGTGTTGAAAGTGCCGAACGTATCCATGTCTGTCAAAAAGCACAGTGTCTTTTTGACATCGTTAATCGTCACACCGGCGCTTGCGAGTTGCGACTTGAGGTTGACAATCGCTTGTGCGGTTTGAGCCGCAACTCCGCCTTTGACGATTTTGCCATCCACCACACCGAGTTGACCAGAAACAATCACCCAGTCACCAGCACGAACAACTGGCGTATATGGGCCAAGCGGTGCGCCAGATTTTGCTACTGGCTTTTTTACAGTTTTCTTGACAGCTTTTTTTGCTGTCTTCTTTGTGACTTTTTTTGCAGTCTTCTTCGAGTTCTTTTTCACAGTCTTTTTCTTGTTAGTGGCCATGCCTTAATCGTACTATTGAGCCATGATCTCGAGGCGCACATTTATCTCGGGATCACTGGGTGTCATCGGCGCGACGAGCACTGTTGGCTTTAGCTCGTTGCTTGCAGGTTGCTCTGGCAGTTCATCGTCAACAGCAGATTCCGTTTTAGGTTTGACTGATCTGCAATTGGTGCAGCGATTTCCTCAAGTATTGGTTCCTGGCAATGTTCGACTTCCGTTTTCGCTCGCCAACCAAGCTGGCTTGCTCACAACTGAAAGTGGTCTCGATCTCCCACAAACATTGACCGCAAAACTTGTTAACGCCGACACACAAGAAGTTGTTGCCGAATCCTTGTCAGCCGACCGGCACGACACTGGACTCACGATTCCCTACTGGCCGTTTCGCGTTGATATCGACGAACCAGGCATCTACACATTGATAGTTGATGGCGGTCCAGCAGAAGGCGCAGCAATACAAGTGCTTGATGCAACACAGGTGTTGATCCCACTCGTTGGTTCGCAACTTCCTGGTTTTGATACACCGACATTTGATGATCATCGTGGTGTTGAGCCTTTGTGCACTCGCACACCAGAGCCATGCGAGTTTCACAACATCACCCTCAACGAAGCGCTTGCGCTAAAAAAACCGATTGCATATTTGGTTGGCACACCTGCACATTGCCAAACAGGAACATGCGCCCCCGCACTCGAGTCACTCATCACAGTAAAGAAGTCAATTGGTGACGCAATGACGTTTCTGCACACCGAGATTTACACCGACAACAAAGCAACAACGGTTGCTCCTTCAGTGGTTGCACTCAAGATGGAATACGAGCCAGCGATTTACATCACTGATGCAAGCGGAAACATAATTGATCGATTTGACGCGGTGTTTGACGCCGATGAAATCAATGCAGCAATTGCAACGCTGACTTTGTAATTACTGAAATGCTGCTAATAGGCAGCCCTAACTAAATTCAGGAAAAGCTATTGCCACAACCACATGAACGAGTTGCGTTCGGGTTGTTGATCTTGAAACCAGCGTCTTGCAAACCATCTTGGTAGTCGAGGCTTGCACCAACAAGAAGTTGTGACGAAGCTGGATCGACAATCACGCGAATCTCTCCGAATGTCACTGTCTCATCATCGGCAGCAACATCGCCGTCGAAAAACATTTCGTACGAAAATCCAGAGCAACCTCCGGGACGAACTGCAACGCGAAGTGCAAGATCGGTTGCGCCTTCGGCTTCGAGTAATTGCTTGACCTTATTTGCGGCTGATTCGGTAACCGTGATCATGGGAGCCTCTCTCAATATTGTTTGTAACTATAAAAACTAATGAATCTGACGAGATCACACTACCGTTCATCGCCTTGTCTGTCACGGCTGGCACGTCTGTCACGGCTGTTATATCTCAGGTATCACTAGCGACCTGACGGTAGGTTTAAGCCATGACTGGCAACAAGCCGCAGACCGCGGGTGCAGCACCGCCGAGCGTTGCAGAAGTCACCTTGCGCCTGAAAGCGGTCATGGACCCCGAATTGGGCGACAACATCGTCGACTTGGGCATGGCTGCAGTCGATTCGATTTCTGCCGATGGCGTCGTTGCGATCGCTATGAAGCTGACCATCAAAGGTTGTCCGTTACGAGTGCAGATTAAAAAAGACATCGAGTCACGACTCGAAACTCATCCAGGTGTGTCCAAGGTGACGATCGACTGGGGTGAGATGACAGCCGACGAGCGCACAGCCGTGATGACACGCGCACGTTGGAATGCACGCGAGCAAGCACCCGACACACAGATTCCTCTCAACACGCGCATCTTGGCAATAGCAAGTGGCAAGGGTGGCGTCGGCAAAAGTTCTGTCACTGTCAACTTGGCAGCAGCACTCGCGAGTGTCGGCCACACCGTTGGCGTACTCGATGCTGACATTTGGGGTTTTTCAATTCCACGCATGCTTGGAATATCTGATCGCCTCGAAGCGCGTCGCATTGACGGCATCGAAAAGCCACGCATGATTCCAAACGAGCGAGTGGTTGGAAAAGGTTTACTCAAAGTTGTGTCAACAG
>CANGZK010000128.1 GCA_947458565.1 Acidimicrobiaceae bacterium | reverse complement strand
GCTTGCTCACCCAACTGCGCAGCAACAAGTCGTGGGTGTGCGCGATGCTGAGGCGAATACAGCAACTTTCCAAACCACCGTGAAATGCGTGGCATCACTACATCTGCAGAAACAATTACTCCTCCACCGATAACAATTACTTCTGGATCAGTCATGTTTGTCAGATTTACGAGCCCGAGTGCCACCCACTGAGCAAATGTGTCGACAACACCGAGCGCATCGGCTGCACCATCCTTCGCGCGCAGCAACACGTCTTCGCCTTTTTCACCATTTGCCAAAAATGAAAGTCCATTGCCAGAAGCAAACCGCTCCCAACAGCCAGTGCGACCACATGGACAAAGTGGACCATCAGGATCAACGACCATGTGCCCAACTTCGCCCGCGAAACCGTGAGCACCGCGCTGCAATACCGATCCAGAGATGAAACCACCACCGATTCCAGTGCCAAGCGTGATCACCCAAGCATCAGTTGCGCCGTGGGCCGCTCCCACTTTCCATTCACCGAGTGCTGCACACGTCGCATCATTTTCAACTAACACCGGTTTGCCCAAACGCTCTTCAAGCATCTGACGCAACGGCAATTCTTTTACACCAACCAAGTTCGGTGACGCACGGATAACGCCTTCAGGCGAAATCAACCCAGGAACCCCGATACCCAACGACTTCGCGCCGCCAAGTTGAGTAACTATTTGAAGAAGCGTGTCGCAGAGTTTGTCGGCATGAGGTGTTGGCATGCGAAATTGCTGCACAACTTTGCCGCTGTCGTCGACCGCGACGCCGAGACACTTAGTTCCACCAACATCAATGCCAATTTTCATTGCACTATTCGCATTTCACGATTCGATGCGAGTTTTCAATTCTTTCAATGTGCTCAAAATGCGCATCTCGGCTCGACGCTTAACAAAGCCCGGAAGCGGAATCACGAGTTCGACAGCCAAGTCATAAGTTATGCGTGTACCCGTTCCTTCAGTCTGGAAAACATATGACCCGATAATTGATCGCATGATGTCACCGTCTGACATGTGCCACGACAACTTGTTTGGCGCTTGTGCATAGTCATACTCAAGTGTGTAGTGCGTGCTGCGACCAAGCGCCGATGCACGAAATTCGACAACAGTGGGACGACCACTTGCATCACGCGTGAGCACTGTTGCTTGCTTCACGTCATGTGCCCACTCGGGATACCTGTCAAAATCGATCGTCACAGCAAAACACGCCTCAAGACCCGCAGAAACAACTACTGATTCAGAACCAGATTCGACCATGACCTCTATCCTTGCCGATCGGGATGCTCGCGAGGGGTAAAGGTTCCAAATTGGCTAGCCCACAAGCCGTTAAGACCAAGTCCGAGCAGTGGCACCAATACCCCAAAAGCAAGTGTGCTCCCCGCTTTGCCATCTGTAGATGAGCGTGCAATCGCACCGGCAAGACCAATTACTAGCTGAGCGATCAGCGAGCCATTCATGATCTTTTGTACTTGTTTATCTGCAACTTGACCACTCAAGAAATACAAGGACGCAACCGATATTTCATCGACTCGACTTCGTTGCACTGCCGAAAAATAACCCCAAATAAACGCCGCTACGCCGACCCCGAACAGAACGAGGTCTACGGCAACGCCGACTGCACGGGCTGCTGGTGTGAAGACAACCGCCGCAAAAGCAGTTGTAACCAAAAACACAAAAGTTAAAAACATGTTGATTCGTGGCAAATTTTTCATCATTCATCCACTTTAAGCACACGCGCCAGCGATTTTGTCAACACGTTGTAGTCAAAGGCGCTGAGTGCACGTTCGCGCGAAGCAACACTCATCAAACTTCGCAAGAAGACATCATTGAGCAATTGGGAAATGGTGCTTGACACTTGATCGATGTCACTTGGGTTTTGGACAACTTTGCCAGTGAGACCGTCGAGCACTGCATCAGCCGCACCTCCACTCTTACCCGCTATTTGAGGTACACCACAAGCAGCGGCTTCCGAAAAAACAATGCCAAAACCTTCTTGTTCAAGACCACCCCACCTCGACCTGCACAACATTGCTGAAACATCGGCACATCCATACAACCGTGGCAACTGCTCATCAGAAACACGACCGAGCATCCGAACTGGTGCGCCGAGTTTGTCGATGAGCTTTTGCAATCTCTTCCCATCGCGACCACCACCGCCGATGAGCACTTGCAATCGAGGACGACTGACGCGGAGCGCAGCAGCAACTTCGATCAGTGTGTCAAAACCTTTTCGTGGCACTAACCGACTAACACCGACGATCAGCTCGGCATCGTCGCTCACTCCAAATTCGCGTCGAGCAGTTTGGCGCTCTTCATCACTCAATGGCCGAAATCTTTGTGTGTCGACTCCAGGGGGAATCACTGTGATGGGAAGAGCGTCTCCACCCGCGCGACGCGCCTCTGCCGCCGGATACTCGCCTGCCGCAATGATGTGTTCGGCATTTTTCAGGACACGAGACAAAACCATTCTTGACAACGGCAACCTTCCAGGCACTGTTACTTCCGCACCGTGCAATACGACCATGTAGGGCAACTTGAGCCTCGGTCCAACAATGCCAAGGGGAACTGCGGGGTCAAGCACCACAAAGTCGGCGCCAATTTCTCGAGCCATCTGGTTGATGCGCCGTACCATCAGCGGATGTGGCAACAACCATGGCTCGCGCACTCTTCTGACCTCAAATGCCTGTGCGGCATCAAAACTTTCGGCGCCTTCATGCGGTGATGTCAATACGGCAAACGAATCGGGCGGCAGACGCCTCCACCACTCCCACAACAAGTTTTGGATTCCGCCAACTTTCGGCGGGAAATCGTTGGTGACAAGTAGATGTTTCATGGTGCTGCAACAACCAATCTAGATGGGTTACTGACGTGCAGACGGCAGATTTTGCAATTCGTCCACCACCAATGGTGCTGTGTCATGTGTGGGAATCAGATCAAACAAGTTGAGTCGTGCTGCCGACCACACCGCGTGGGCTCGCAACATCGGGTCTGGATGCTCGAGGTATCGAGATATTGCACCCACCACATTTTCGTCTGTGCGCTCACCGATGTTGCCCAAAACAAGTATCGCGTTGCGCCTCACCCAGTCTGGATTGCGCTCAGCGATGTACCACTGATCCACATGAGCGAGCAACGTTTCGTCATCCATGTCGAGCAGCACAATTACATCAATCCATGGTCGCGCATTTTCTTGAAGTGGTTTAGACAAACTCAACCGAGTTGTTGGTGGGCACACTTCCTGACAATCATCACATCCATAGATTCGGTCGCCCAAAGCTTCTCGATACCTGCGATCAAACACTCCAGGCTTTTGAATGAGCCACGCAAGACACTTCGCGGCATCAACGGTTCCCGGCTCGATGATCGCCCCCGTCGGACAGGCGTCAATGCATCGTCTGCATGCTCCACAACCATCGGCAACCGGTGTTTCGTTAATCACCAACGGTGCTGTCGTGATCACACTTCCCAACACGAAAAAACTTCCTGCTCCTTCAATGAGCACGTTGGCGTTTTTGCCAAAACATCCAAGTCCTGCCAAGTATGCAGCTTCACGATCAACCATCGAGTTGTCATCCGCAAACACAACAGCTTTGAATCCATCACTGCGCAGTTGGTCTCGCATCGCAAACAAACCGACCT
>CANGZK010000127.1 GCA_947458565.1 Acidimicrobiaceae bacterium | reverse complement strand
TGGAGAGATTTCACTGCCCGAATCTTCGGTGAGGTGCTGAATGTTTTGCGAAAACTCGATTTGCAAGCGGCGTGGCAGGTCAAACCCATGCTCGGTCTTCATGATGTAGGCAACGCCGCCCTTGCCAGACTGGCTGTTGACACGGATCACTGCTTCGTACGAACGCCCAACATGCTTTGGGTCAATAGGCAAGTACGGAACACCCCATTGGTCGTAATCATTCGGCAGCACCTCAAGACCTTTTTTGATTGCATCTTGATGACTACCTGAAAACGCGGTGTACACAAGGTCGCCAACATATGGATGACGCTCGGCAACTGGCAGACGATTGCAATATTCTGCATCGCGACGCAACGCATCAATGTCGGTGATGTCGAGTTCTGGGTCAACACCATTCATAAACAAGTTCATTGCCAAGTTGACAATGTCGACGTTACCGGTGCGCTCGCCGTTGCCGAACAGCGTGCCTTCAACTCGGTCGGCTCCTGCGAGCACTCCAAACTCTGCTGCTGCAACTGCGCAGCCACGGTCATTGTGTGGGTGCAGCGAAACGCACACAGTATTGCGGTTTTTGATCGTGCGAATAAACCACTCGATCACGTCGCCGTACACGTTTGGTGTGTAGCACTCAACAGTTGCCGGCAAGTTCAAAATAAGTGGAGTCGTTGCTGTCGGTTTGATGACGTCCATCACCGCTTCACAAATTTCAATTGCAAAATCTGGCTCTGTGAGCGTAAAGCTCTCCGGCGAATACTCGTAGCGCACGGCAGTGCCCTTGAGCATTGGCTCGAGCTCTTTGCACAGCTGTGCAGCCTTGACTGCAATATCGATCACACCAGCTTTTTCAAGACCAAATACCACGCGACGTTGCAGCGGGTTGGTGGAGTTGTAAAAGTGCACGATGGCACGTGGCGCGCCCTGCAAGCATTCGTAGGTGCGCTTGATCAAGTCGACACGGCATTGCACCAGCACTTGAATCGTGACATCTTCAGGAATGAGATCGTGTTCGATGATGTGACGAACGAAGTCAAAGTCGGGCTGGCTGGCCGAAGGAAAACCAACTTCAATTTCTTTGAAGCCCATCTTGACGAGAGTTGTAAACATGCGCAGCTTGCGCTCTGGGTCCATTGGATCAATCAGTGCCTGGTTGCCATCACGGAGGTCGACTGAGCACCACAGCGGCGCCTTGGTTGTGATGTTGTTTGGCCACGTGCGATCGGTGAGTACGACCGGGATAAACGGCGAGTACTTCTCGAACGGCATCTTCTTTGGTTGTACGGGCTTTGGTGCCATGGTTGTATCTTTCGTGTTGCTTGTGAGTTTCTTGTCGTGAAATGAAAAACCCCCTGACCTTTTTAAGGTTCAGAGGGTTCGGCGGCAGCGGTTATGAGGCTGTCGCCGTTAGGTAAGTAGGAGGCTGCTTGCTGTTGACGTCATAACGATGTCCAGCATATCGGGGGCAATCCGCGCCGTAGTTAATACGGCGTTGGTGCCAAGAAATTGGCGAACTGCCACGGATCCGAGTGGTCAAGCAAGCGAGTGTCGTTGCCGTAACCAGGGAAGAGATCGTTGCGATTCTTGAGCGGTGTCCAGTCGGACGGCGCCGAATGAATTGGCCCAATATATGGCCGTGTTGCATCGAGCACTTTCTTCCACGGCAATTCGTCGGGTACTCGCACGCCTTCCGAAGGGCAATCGAGCAACCACGTGATGGCGCCGACAACCGAGCCAGCAACCTGAACGGTTGTTGCACTCTGGTTTGGAATGATCTCGCGCGCTTCATGAATGGACAATGTTGAACCTGTCCACCACGACTTGTAGTCGTGGCCCATGAGCAACACACCAAGTTCGTCGCGGCCATCAATGATCTCGTCATTGAAGATGCGCTCTTTCGGTTGCATCTCCCAATTGCGCATGCGCAACTCGAGCACGCTGTTGATCGCGGCATCAGACGGATGGTATGCGTAGTGCACGGTTGGGCGATACGCATCGGTGCCATCTGCATTTTTGACGGTGAGATGATGTGTCATCGTGTATGACTCGCCGTGGCGAATAATCATGCCAAGCGTGTCTCCCGAGGGAACCCAACTGCGCACCCACGACTCCATCCCTGGTTGCGCAAGACAGATTTGGTTTCGCGGCCCATCATCGGTGTGTGCATGAGCATTTGCTGGCATCCACTTTTCGTGAGTGCCCCAGCCGAGCTCGGCAGGAGCAACACCTTCTTCATAAAAGCCTTCGACTGACCACGTGTTACAAAACTCGTTAGTGAGTTTTGGTTTGTTTGATAACTGGGTATCGCGCTCGGCAATGTGGATCACTTTGGTGCCAGTCAATTGTGCAAGCACGTTGAACTGTTGAGCCTCGAGTGCACTTTGTAATGCAGACGCCCGCGAACCGGCCTTGCCATCGGCAAGCAATTGTGTGGTGATGTCGGTGAGTGCTTGTTTAACCAGGTGACTCACCATGCCAGGGTTTGCACCATGCTCAACAACCGCAGATGCACCGTTATTTGAACCCCAACGCTCAATCATTTTGCGGATTGCTTGATGGCGTACATACAACGTGCGGTCTAGTGGGTGAGTGGACGCCATGTCGTCATAGGGATCCCACAACTCGACAGAAGTATTGAGGTACCGAACATTGTGATCGCGGCACCACTCCAAAATCGTAGGCCCATCGATATTCCAGGCCAAGTCGAGCAATAAGTCACCATCGCCAACTCGTGCTGAAAGAAATGCATCGAGATTTTCGCGCGTCACGCGGTCTTGCTCGTAAGTGACGCCAGCCTTGAGCAGGTCGGCAACGCGCGAACGATTGTCGCGGAAGTCGACTATATGTATGGACGTTGGGTCAAACTTGAGATCGCGAACCATTAATGGCAGCGCGCACTGCGCAACAGAACCACAGCCCAGCACCAAGGTGCGACGCGGAAGTATGCGTGTTGCGGAAGCTGCTGCGTTCACTTCGACGCAGACGGCGAATACTGATCGCCTGCATCGATGGGCTGAGCGTCAAATGAGCTCAACATTGTTTCAAGACTTGCTTCAAAAATTGCGTCCGATGGCACAAGCATTTGCTGCCAGTCGTAACGAATACCTTTGCGCCCAGTGAAGGCGCTCTCGTCGCAGGTATGGCGATTCTCGAGTGATGAGAAAATTGAGATAGACGTCGAAGCGTTATCTGTGGACATGAGCACCTCCTTGGGGTTTGAATACGAAAGTTTGACCATACAGATTTTTGGGGGCTGCGTCTACTATTTCCAGAATTTCCTCCGAGCGATCTCGGCGAGTTGTCCGAGCGATGTCCCGCCACTCGAGATCTGTGGTTGGTAGCGTGACTGCAGAGATGACGACCCCCGAAGTGAAAACGCCAACAGGATTTGCCGCTATCGGCGTGCCTGAGCGCATCGATGCTGGCCTTGCCGCCGCCGGATTCTCGGCACCATTTGCCATTCAGACTGAGGCGATTCCTGTTGCGCTTGCTGGTGAAGACGTGATGGGCAGGGCTCGCACGGGCTCGGGCAAGACGCTCGCGTTTGGTGTGCCGATGATGTCGCGCATCGATTCGCCCGCCACGCCAGGCAAGCCTCACGGATTGGTCATCGTGCCGACTCGTGAGCTCGCGCTCCAGGTGTCGGAAGTGTTGGG
>CANGZK010000126.1 GCA_947458565.1 Acidimicrobiaceae bacterium | reverse complement strand
TATGCCACATACCGATTGCCGTATGGCCAACAACAACGAAGCCGAAATTCACGCGATGATTGACGAGCAGCATGGGGTCGATACCCGAAGCATTGAGTTTCGCACGGTAGACCACCAGCAGTCGGCCCTGGTCAGTGACGTGAGGAGTATTCGTGCGTTTTCGCTCCTGCCTAAAGACTTAGTAGTGGTCGGTGCGATCTACGACGTGGCTTCTGGGCTGCTGAATATGGTCGACTGCGACTCTTGATTTATTGTTAAATAGGCCATTTTTGCGGGTCATTGGATAAACACCGCCACATAATTTTGGACTACTCTCTTGCTACCAACAAACACACGTGTCCACATGGATACGTAAGAGGGAGAAAATAATAATGAGAAAGCAGACAATCAAAGGTCTTGCTGTTGGTTTGGTAGCAGTGTTCGCGCTTGCCGCATGCGGTAGCTCGAGCTCTACATCAGACACAGTTGCAGCAGACACAACCGTGGCCGCAGATGCACCAGGAACCGGTATGAAAATCGGTCTTCTGTACGACATCACAGGTCGTGGCGACAAGTCGTTCAACGACGCAGCCGCAATGGGTTATGACAAAGCAATGGCAGAGTTCTCGGGTGCAACATTCACCGAGTCCGCACCAACAGGTGACGAAGATCGCCCAGAGCGCTTGAAGACACTGATCGAAGCAGGAAACGGATTGATCGTTTGTGTTGGATTCCTTTGGACAAAAGATTGTGGCGAAGCAGCAGCTGCTCACCCAGAAATCTCGTTCGCAATCATTGACGACATCATCGATTCGCCAAACGCAGCTTCACTGTTGTTCTCTGAAGAACAAGGTAGCTACTTGGTTGGATACGCAGCAGCACTGAAGTCAACTTCAGGCAAGCTCGGCTTCATCGGTGGAGTGCGCACAGACGGAATTGGCAAGTTTGAAGCAGGCTTCAAACAAGGTGCTCTTGCAGCAAATCCTTCGGCAACAATCGAAGTGAAGTACGCATCAGAACCACCAGACTTCTCTGGCTTCAATGATCCAGCAAAGGGTAAGACAATCGCAGCCGCTATGTATAAGAGCGGTATCGACGTTATTTACCATGCTGCTGGTGGCACAGGCGCAGGTCTCTTTGCAGCCGCAATGGAATCAGGCAAAGCAGCTGGTGAAATTTGGGCAATCGGCGTAGACAGTGACCAGTACAACTCGGTTGCTGCAGAAAACGGCCAAGAGTACATCTTGACCTCGATGCTCAAGCGTGTTGACGTTGCTACATACGATGCAATGAAGGCATACATCAATGGTGCTCCATTGTCAGGAACGATTCGCTTTGACGTTTCAACAGATGGCGTTGGTTATTCAGCTTCGAACTCAGCAATTGCTGACGTTGCTGACAAGTTGGAAGTCGTAAAGGCTGACATCATCGCTGGAACGGTTGTTGTAACAGACAAGCCGTAATTCCAAAGTAATTATGAAGTGGATGTGGGGCCGGCAAATTTGCCGGCCCCACATTCCTTTATTGGTGGGGGAATGAATTTGAATCAAAATATTGTTGAGTTGCAGGGAATCGTGAAGCGTTTTCCGGGGGTTATTGCCAACAATGGCGTAAATCTCTCCGTCGCACCTGGAACGATTCATGCAATTGTCGGCGAAAATGGTTCAGGTAAGTCGACCCTCATGAAAATTTTGTATGGTGCGCAGCAGCCAGACGAAGGTGCTATACGAATAAATGGTGAGTTGTGCAAATTTAAGTCAGCCCGTGATGCGATCGAAGCGGGAATTGGCATGGTGTTTCAGCACTTCATGCTTGCTGACAATTTTTTGGTTTGGGAAAATATCGTTCTTGGCGAAGAGCCACGATCTGGTGTGTCGCTGTCTTCTGATTTGGCTATCAAACAGATCAAGGAACTGAGCTCTAAGTACGGCCTCGCTGTAGACCCTGAAGCCGTGACCGGAAGCCTTGGAGTTGGGGAACGTCAACGCGTCGAAATTCTGAAAGTTCTTTATCGCGGTGCATCCATAATCATTTTGGATGAACCCACCGCTGTATTGGTTCCGCAAGAAGTAGACGAGTTGTTTGCTTCATTGCGCGAGTTGGTTTCGGGTGGGGTTACTGTCATTTTCATCTCACACAAGCTTGATGAAGTGTTGAAAGTTGCCGATGCAATTACGGTCATTCGGGCCGGAAAAACCGTTGGCGAGATAACCGATACATCAAATGTGACTGCGGTTGACCTCGCAACCATGATGATTGGAACAATCCTTCCTCGTCCAGCGACTGAGAGAGGCGTAATCACTGAAGACATTTTGCTAGAAGTAGACAAAGTTGATCTGGTGCATGACGGCCGTTACCTGTTGAAAGACATCAGCTTTGCGGTGCACTCTGGAGAGGTGGTGGGCATTGCAGGAGTTGAAGGAAACGGTCAAGAGGAGATCCTGGAAGTCATTCTTGGTTTGCAGACGCAAACAAGTGGAAGAGTGTTGCTCAAATCAGTCGAATTGCAACACTTGGATACTCGTCATCGCCGAGATGCTGGCATTGGCTACATTCCGGCAGATCGGCAACGAGATGGGTTGATGCTGTCGGCTTCCTTGTGGGAAAACAGCGCTCTCGGACACCAGCGCGAAGAACCTGCGAGTGACGGGATGTGGATCAATCGCAGCGCTCTTCGGGAACACACTCGAAAGATCATCGAAAAATTTGACGTTCGTACGCCTGGTGTCGAGGTTTCGGCGCAGGCGTTGTCTGGGGGTAACCAGCAGAAGCTGATAGTGGGACGAGAGATGTTTTCAGCGCCTACTGTTTTGGTTGCGGCGCACCCAACGCGTGGAATTGATGTTGGTGCACAAGCCGCGGTGTGGGAGTCACTTCGTGAGGCAAAGCGCCAAGGCAAAGGATTACTTTTGGTGTCGGCGGATTTGGATGAACTCATCGGATTGTCCGACCGTTTGCTCGTGATGCTTCGCGGTTCAATTGTCGCTGCGCTTGATCCACAAGAAATTAGTGCTGCCGAATTGGGCGCCTACATGACAGGTGTAAGGATGCAAGAGACCGTATGAACCTGAAGAACATTATGCGTTCGCTTTCAACGCCACTGATCGTGATTGGCGCAGCTGCTTTGGTTGCATCAATAGCGCTGTTGTTGGCCGGGCATAACCCATTGAGCGCGTTCAGCGCGATGTTGGACAACTTGAGTAGCGCCGACAATCTGGTGACTGTTGTTAACTACGCAGCTCGCTACTACGTAATGGGAGTCGCGGTTGCTTTTGGTTTCAAGATGAACTTGTTCAACATTGGAACAAATGGTCAATATCAAGTTGCTGCATTGTTCGCTGGCGCTCTTGGTGGTTGGCTCAGACTTCCTGGCCCAATTAATTTGGTGTTGATTTTGATTGTCGCAATCGGCGTCGGCTCTATTTGGGCCGTCATTCCTGGCGTGCTGATGGTTACTCGCAAAGTGAACATTGTTGTGGGAACAATCATGATGAATGGCATCGCGGCTGGATTGATTGGTTATTTGCTCAGAACTAATTTCCGTGATGTAAATGATCGTTTGACAGCACATACGCCAACAATTCCCGAGAACAGTCGCATTCCACAATTGAACTCTGTTTTGAAGTTGATTGGGGTCCAGCTGCCAGACACAACGAGCTTGCATGGCTTTCTCGTTATCGCAGTGATC
>CANGZK010000125.1 GCA_947458565.1 Acidimicrobiaceae bacterium | reverse complement strand
GTTCCTGTGCGTGTACTCGACTGCTCGGGTTCGGGAAGCACCTCGACCGTCATTGCTGGCATCGATTGGGTGATTGCAAACCACGTTGCTGGCACACCCGCAGTTGCAAACTTGTCGCTTGGCGGTGCGCGCTCTTCGGCACTTGACTTTGCAGTGCGATCTGCTGTTGCTGATGGCGTGGTGTTTGTGGTGGCTGCTGGCAACAGTGCGACAAATGCGTGTCAATCGTCTCCGGCGGCTGAACCACTAGCAATCACGGTTGGTTCTACGACGGCAGCAGATGCACGTTCGTCGTTTTCTAACTACGGATCGTGTGTCGATGTGTTTGCTCCGGGGTCGGGTATCACTTCTGCGTGGCACACATCGACGACTGCATCAAACACTATTTCTGGCACTTCAATGGCATCACCTCACGTTGCAGGTGTGGTTGCACTCGGTTTGGAAATTGCGCCAAATAGTTCGGTTTCACAAATTTCTGATTGGATTACGAGTTCAGCAACGCAAGGAACCATCAGCAATGCGGGAAGTGGGTCACCAAACCTGCTCATCTATTCAAGACTGAGTGCCTCGCTGCCTAGTGCGTCAGCGCCGACTACTACGTTGCCGACTACTACGTTGCCGACTACTACGTTGCCGGCTACTACGTTGCCGGCTACTACGTTGCCGACTACAACTATTCCGCAACCTACGGTTACCGCACCAGCCGCTGTCCTTGAAAAGGTGCAATCCGTAAATCGCATCGTCGATCCAGTGCTTGGCTCACAAATGCCATTAGTTGCGCCGCAAGCCGTGTTTACTCCATCGTCAAACAAGGTTGTTGGTAACAATGTTGTGCTCAAGGTCAATGCGCCTGCGCAGTCAACAGTGCACGTGTATCGCGACGGAATCTTGGTCAAATCAGTTCCTGCAGCAGCATCCCAGGCCATCAAGATCGACAAAAACAAGGTCGGAAAATCTTCATTCCAAATTCTGATTGTTAATAAAAAGGGCGTAATTACAACAACAAAGAAGTCCACTGTGCGCGTGCAGAAGGCCAGCAAGTAACCTCCGCGCATGGCTCATGCGCACACACAACCAGCAAATCTTCCAGTCACCATCGGCACGCTTCGGGCGTCGGGGTGGCAATCTTTGCCAGTCAAAGAAGAGCTTCGACGCAATGCAGTCAAACGCATTGCCGCAGGTCTCCCATTGTTTGAGGGAGTGCTGGGTTACGAAGACACGGTCATGCCGCAACTCGAAAATGCGTTGCTCGCTGGCCACGACGTCATCTTTCTTGGAGAGCGCGGTCAGGCAAAGACGCGCATCATTCGCTCACTCACCGGTTTGCTCGACGAGTGGATGCCGATAATTGCGGGTAGTGAGATTAACGATGATCCATACAACGCAGTGTCGCGACATGCTCGCGAGTTGGTGACAGAGCATGGTGAAGACACACCCATTTCGTGGGTGCACTCAAGCGATCGATATGGAGAAAAACTTGCCACTCCAGATACATCCGTTTCAGATTTGATCGGCGAAGTCGACCCAATCAAGGTTGCTGAAGGTCGTTATTTGTCGGACGAATTGACGATTCACTACGGCCTTGTGCCACGCACCAACCGCGGCATTTTTGCGATTAACGAACTGCCAGACTTGGCTGAGCGAATTCAGGTTGGTCTCCTCAACGTGCTCGAAGAGCGCGATGTACAGATACGTGGCTACAAAATTCGGTTGCCGCTCGACGTCATGCTTGTGGCTTCAGCGAACCCCGAGGACTACACGAATCGTGGCCGCATGATCACGCCGCTCAAAGATCGTTTTGGTAGTCAAATTCGCACGCACTATCCACTCGAAGTTTCAACCGAAATGGACATCGTGCGTCAGGAATCTCGTTCTTCATCGATCGGCGACGTGCATGTGCAGTGGCCAGAATTCATGGAAGAGATCATCACAACGATCAGTCATGTTGCTCGCTCGAGTTCGCAAGTCAACCAGCGCAGCGGTGTGAGCGTGCGTTTGTCGGTCAGCAATTACGAGACTCTGGCCGCAAATGCTGTGCGACGAGCACTTCGTATTGGGGAAACCGATGTTGCACCGCGCGTAAGTGATCTTGCAGCGCTTGCAGCTTCAACTTCGGGCAAAATCGAAATTGAAAGTATGGAAGAGGGGCGCGAGTCTCAGATCCTTCAAAATTTTGTAAAAGCAGCGGTATTACAAGTGTTCAAAAAACGAGTTTCATCGGCAAAAATTGGTGAAGTAATTGCGTTATTCGAGGGTGGCGTGATCGCCCATGCTGGAGAAGACATCGCATCCGCTCAATATGTCGAACTTTTCAACCAAGTTCCACCACTTCGCGAGCTTGTTGTGGCGGCAGTTGGCAACACAGATTCTGTTGCTCAAATTGCAAGCGGAGTTGAGTTTGTTCTAGAAGGTTTGCACCTTTCGAAGCGCCTCAACAAAGATGAATCCGGTTCGCGCGCCACGTACCGCTCACGTACGTAATCTGCAGAAGATAGAGCGTTAGCCGACGAACGGCGAGCGAGTCCAAAAGTCGTTGATGTCGTAACGACCGTCGATCAATGGCTCACCTGCAAGTGAAACCACTTCAATCGGCTTGGAAAAACCCGGCAAATTGACTGGGCTGTGTGGCACGGCAAATACACCAACAGGCAAATCTGTGGCTTGGTCTGCTGGTATCAACGTGCCAATACCAACTGCTGCGTCACACAGACGTGCTGCCAAGTTTGGCGCGTTGCCGATGTAGTCCTGACCTTCAAACAACATGGTGTCGCCAGTTGCGATTCCGATGCGCAACGAGAGCGGTGCGCATGCGGTGACTGCATGGCGCTGTAATTCGAGCGCAAACGTGATGCCATCAAGAGCTTCCACTGCGACCGCCATCAGGCCGTCGCCCAAGTACTTGTCAATGCGTACGCCTTGGTGCGAACCTACGGCTCGTGCCACCCCGCGAAACTGGGTGAGTAACTGCGCTGCAGCGCCGTCGCCAAAGCTCTCGGTGTATTTGGTGAACCCTGAGAGGTCAACGAAAATGAACGTTCTTCCGAAGCGCATATTGAGCCTCAGCATAGAGGTGTGACCGATGTCTTGCTACAGCGTTTAGCACTAATGTTCGGGCATGCCATCTCAGTTCACCTATTCGCGTTGGGACGGCTCGCAACGAGGGTTCGATCTCGACGCTGAAGGACTCTTGGGCGAACTTGCGGACGATTTGCTGTATCACGGCGACGTCAACAGCGCGTTGCGCAAACTCATGCAAGATGGAATGCGCGACATCAATGGTGATCGCATCGCGGGTATGCGCGAAATGATGGAACGCTTGCGCGAAAAACGTGAATCAATTCAGGAGCGCGGAGATCTTGGTGGCGTGTTTTCGGAGATCGCAGATGAACTTAACGATGTCGTCGACGAAGAGCGTCATGCGGTTGACAACTACACCACCGAAGCAAAGAATTCTGGCGATCAGCGTCGTGCAGAAATGGCAGAGCAGTCTGCGATGGAACGTAATTTTCGTCTTGACATGTTGCCTGCAGACTTGGCAGGCAAAATTGCCGAACTTCAGCACTATGACTTTCAATCAAAACAAGCTCAATTGCGTTTTGAACAGTTGATCGAGAAGTTGCGTGAGCAGCTAATGCAACAGCATCTCGACCAGATGTCTGGAGAAATGCAGAAACTCACTCCAGAG
>CANGZK010000124.1 GCA_947458565.1 Acidimicrobiaceae bacterium | reverse complement strand
TGCCGTAGACACTCCATACTTCGCCGCAAGTTCGCTGCCAGTGCTGCGCCATTTGTGGTCGCTTGCTGTGGAGGAGCAGTGGTATCTCATCTGGCCACTGTTGTTCACTGTTGTGTTTGGTGCAAAGTGGTTGCGCCCAAAGATTTCGGGAGTGCTGCTCATCTCGTGTAGTGGCGCGATCATGATCATGACGGCTCTTCGTTTTGTGGAAGACAACGAAACTCGCACCAACTTTTTATACCTCAGCACATTTACCCGTTCAAGCGGTCTTCTGCTCGGTGCAGCAGTTGCGCTGTTGTGGCGACCATGGCGCAAAACATCAACCCGATTTGTGCTGGCGCGTTCGATGGTTGCTGATGCGCTAGCAATTGGCTCGATCGCAGTGATTGGATATCTCATGGCCACTGTGCATGTGGCCGACGCACGTTTGTATCAGGGTGGTTTGGCTGCCACGACGTTTGCATCAGCCGTGATTGTTGCGGTAGTGATGCGACCAAACGGTTTGTTGGTCAAAAAGTTTTTCTCGCAAGACTTTTTTGCCGAGATTGGTCGCCGCTCATATGGGCTCTACCTCTGGCACTGGCCGATTTTTGTTGTCGCACATGCACGGGACTCGATTGATCGCTTGGCGATTGCGTTAGCGGCCACGATCATTATCAACGAATTTGTGTACCAATACGTTGAGATCCCCACTCGTCATGGTGCACTAGGTAATTGGTGGCGCAATCGGCAACAATTGAGCGCTATGCAACGTCGACTTCCCGTTTTTGTAGCCACCGTTGTAGTGACCTCACTCGGTTTTACCGGAGTCAAAGTTGTTGGTATTCAGGCTCGTGATCTGTCGATTGATACCTCAAATGCCAAGGTGGAATTCGCAGTGCCAACGACTGTTGCCAACGCAAGCACAAACTCAACACCAAGTGTTAGCGGTCCATCTACTACGTCTACAACAATCGCTACATTGCCACGCAAGTTGGTAATTGTTGGTGACTCTCAAGCTCGTTCGCTCGCAGTTAATAAACCATCGGGGATAAAGAAGACATTTGTCATTACCGATGGCTCAATTGACGGTTGTGGTGTCTACAACAAGGGAGTTGGGGTTGGTGGCACGAATGGAAATTTCCGCCGCAACTTTGCAAACTGTGTGGGCTTTGAAAAGAGTTGGGCTAAGTCGGCAAGAAAAGCCAAAGCCGATGTAGCGCTGGTGGCGATCGGTGCGTGGGAAGTGCTCGACCTGAAGTTCGGTAGTTCTACGCTTGTATTCAATACGCCAGCAGCCGATGCGATGTTCCGTTCGCAAGTGAGAGTTGGTGTAAATGCCTTGCGCGCAACAGGCGCGACCGTTGCGTTGCTCGAGGTTCCGTGCATGCGACCGGTCACGTCAAAGGGTGGTCCAGTACCCGCACTGCCACAACGTGGAGATGACACACGCACCGGCCATCTCAATGATTTGTTGCGCGAGATCGCAGCACCAGAAGATGATGGTGTGTTTTTTGTTAGTGGGCCGAAGGAATGGTGCTCAGATCCAAAGATTTCCACGAGTCTGAGTTACCGCTGGGACGGTGTCCACGCCTACAAGCCTGGTGCAAAACTTATTTTTGAAACGATTGCGACTTCAATCCTGCAATTACCTGTTACGAAGTAGCGTTTGTTTTACGAGCTTGCTCGATCACACCTTTGCATAGGTTTTCCACATGCTCAATATCGAGACCAAGTTTGTGTCCGATGTGCACAGACCAAATGAGTGCTTGCAAGTTTGCTTCATAGTCGGCTTGTGACCTTGCATCAGATTTCGCGGCTTGACGATTTTGGCTGACCATCACAAACGTTGCAAGAAAAATTGCTTCAAGACTCACAACCATCGTCAGCAAACCAAATGGGTATTCGTCAAATTTCATTGAAGCACCAAATGCGCCGACATTAAGCATCACCCAAATTCCAAACCAGACGGTGTGGATATAAACAAAGTTCAGAGATCCAGCAAAACCTGTAATGCGATCAGCGAATTTGTCCTGCGCCTGGCGGGCTGCTTCAAAGTGTCGTTTGCCACTTGTTACATTCCAGTGATCAAGGTTGAAGAGTTGCCCGTCTTCTTTGCCATCCATACGATCAACCAGTTGGCAGGCCTCGCAGGATCCTCGTGAATGGGGTGCGGGAAGCGAATCTGTAGTCATATCAATGAAGGGTAGATCAAATGCTTGTAGATACTGGGCCGTTTGAATGTAGGGGATAGGTCTACTGCGCGGTAACTTATTGCCATGACTGATTTTTCACTTTCCCTCAACGATGACCAACTTCAAATCAAAGATTGGATTCATCAGTTTGCTGTTGACACCATTCGACCTGCCGCACATGAGTGGGATGAAAAAGAAGAGTTCCCATGGCCGATCGTGCAAGAGGCAGCAAAGATTGGTTTGTACGGTCTCGACTTCATCATGAATGCAATGGCAGACCCAACTGGTCTCACCATGGTTGTTGCAATCGAAGAAATGTTTTGGGGCGATGCAGGTATTGGAATGGCGATCATGGGTTCTGGTCTCGCTGCAGCAGGCATTGCTGGCAACGGCACACCTGAACAGATGATGGAGTGGGTGCCACAGTGTTATGGCACAGCAGATGATGTCAAGGTTGGTGCATTTTGTGTGAGCGAACCAGACGCAGGTAGCGATGTGTCCAACTTGCGCACGCGCGCGGTGTACGACGAAGCAAAAGACGAATGGGTACTCAACGGAACAAAAGCATGGATCACTAACGGTGGCATTGCCAACGTGCACGTGGTTGTTGCAGCAGTTGATCCAGAACTCAAGGGTCGCGGTCAAGCGAGCTTTGTTGTTCCGCCAAACACAAAAGGTTTGTCGCAGGGACAGAAATATATGAAGCACGGCATTCGTGCTAGCCACACAGCAGAAGTTGTACTTGAAGACGTACGCATCCCAGGCCGCTGCCTACTTGGCGGCAAAGAAAAACTCGATGCCAAACTTGCGCGATATCGCGAGGGCACGTCGAGTGGCAAGCAACCAGCAATGGCAACGTTTGAAGCAACACGTCCAGCAGTTGGAGCTCAAGCACTCGGTGTTGCTCGTGCGGCATACGAATACGCGCTTGACTATGCCAAAGAGCGCAAAGCATTTGGTAAGCCGATCATCATGCACCAAGCCATTGCGTTCAAGCTCGCCAACATGATCACTCAGATTGATGCAGCTCGCTTGCTCATCTGGCGCGCATCGTGGCTTGCGAAAAATGGTGGCTACAAAAATGCTGAAGGCTCACAGAGCAAGTACTTTGCATCCGAAATGTCTGTCAAAGTGACTGAAGATGCAATCCAGATTTTGGGTGGCTACGGCTACACGCGTGAGTACCCAGTAGAGCGTTGGCACCGTGACGCAAAGATTCACACCATCTTTGAGGGCACCTCAGAGATCCAGCAGCTAGTAATTGCTCGCGCAATCTCCGGCATGCGCGTCGAGTAAACAGTCCGGGGGAATGGGTGATTTTGATTTTTGTCCTGTGGTAGCCGATGAGCGGCTTGATTCAGTCAATATCTAAATCTGAATATCTAGAACTTGTCTATCTGTGGACTTCTTTAACTCTTTCAGCAGTTTTTGAGAGCAACATAGCCACTCCACCAATCAGAATGACTAAACAGACCGATGTTGCCATTGTGCTAATTACGTCTATCCCAATTCCTGGCATTGAGTTG
>CANGZK010000123.1 GCA_947458565.1 Acidimicrobiaceae bacterium | reverse complement strand
GTGTTGCTCTGGCTTGATTCGATCAAGAATTCCACGCAGTCGACGGCGCTCGCCTTCTGGCAATCGCTTCGAAATTCCATACGTTCGCGAATCAGGAATCAATACAACAAATCGTCCTGGCAACGACACTTCTTGAGTGAGGCGACCACCCTTTGCAGCGATTGGATTCTTGGTTACCTGACACAAAATCAACTGGCGTGCTTTGAGCACTTGCTCAATGCGTGGGTCTGCACCTTGTTCAACAACATCTTCTTTGTCAAACTGCACGTCGCCGCGATACAGCACTGCATTCTTTGGTGTTCCAATATCAACAAATGCAGCTTCCATACCTGGCAAAACGTTTTGGACGCGGCCCAGATAAATGTTTCCGTGAATCTGCGAATCGTCATCGGCAGGTCGTGATACGTAGTGCTCAATCAAACTTCTACCCTCAAGCATTGCGACCTGTGTGAAATCAGGACGCACCTGCACGCACATGAGGTAGCGACCAACAGCTTTGCCATTGCGCTCTTTACCTTTACGACGTTCCATCAACTCTGCATCGGTGCCTGGCGTTGTATCTCGGTCATCCGAACGCGTGCTGCGTCCACGACGATTGCGTCCACCACGCTTGCCACCCCGACGGCTCTTGTTGCGCTCGCCAGATTCTGATGATTTGTCAGCGTTGTCGGCACCGTTATTTCCACCGTTGCTTCGACCTTGACCAGACTGTTTTGGCTGCTTGGCAGCCTGTACTGCAGGTGCAGCAGTTTGTGCACTCGGTGGTGCAGGACGAGTGTCGCCAATTTGCGGCTTACGCACAAGGACTTCCCCTGCAACTTCTGTTGACATCATCCGACCCTCATTCGGTGGGTCTGGCAGCTCGAGCGGCTGACGCTGCGTTCGCGGAGGTGACTGCACGCGAGCATTGTCGGTGGCCTGGTTCAAATCATCGCCGTCATCACCTACATCGTCAATTAGGTCGCCATCGATATCGTCGCTGTCGTCAATTTCATTGGTGATCGCCCTGTTTGCCTGCGGCGATTGAGTCCGTGTGCCACTTGCGCTTGTGCGATTGCGATTTCGGCCTCCACGGCGACCACGACGGCGCTTTTTAGCAGCGGCAATTGCCGCAGTGGACTCTGGGCTCAGAGCAGGTCGCTGCGCTGGCGCGTCGCTAGTCGGTGTATTGCCAGCGGCATCGCCAGCAGAATTGCCTGAATACTCGGGGACAGATGCCCCTGGAACTACTTCACTCATGTCTTGCTCGTTTCCTTGATGAGATATCGCACCGAGGTGGCAGCATTGCCGTCCACGTGCAATATCGTCGCGGTCCAGCGCTTCGAAAGAGGAAGACTCGTCTTCGCACTTTCGGATCGCTATCGCGTGATCGACCTTGGGATGGGCAAATCGCCCGTCCTTACCCTTCAGGCTACCCCCTGACCCCTTGTCAAGTGCGGCACTTTTGGGGCTTTGTCAGCCCGACTTTGTCAGCCCACCTACTCCAGGCGCCTCATATGCACGCTCTGCACTAGGCCCACCATGATCCCGGTCGACACCATGTGCGAACCACCATATGAAACGAATGGAAGCGGCAAACCGCTCACCGGGGTAAGACCAAGCGTCATACCAATGTTTTGAAATATCTGGAACGTCATCAACGTGAATATTCCGCATGTCATATACAGACCAAACCGGTCTCGTGCCATCTGAGCAATCCGCCATACTCGCCACAACATCACGGCGAAGAGTCCAATCACTATTCCACCACCCAACATTCCAAATTGTTCAGCAATTGCCGAAAATGGAAAATCGGTGAACTGCACGGGAATGTATTTGCCATTTGTGAGAGGACCATCCAAATAACCCTTACCGAAAAACCCGCCGGTTGATACCGCACGTTTTGCAAATCGCACCTGCAACACAACTGATTCAAGTGCTTTGTCGCGTGAGTCTTGGTTCAACCACGACACAAAGCGACGCAATTGGTATTTACCGATAAATCCATTAATGATCACCGTGCCCATGGTGACGATCGCGAGTCCAGTGATCATCAGTAGATAGCGGCGACGCGCACCAGCGACCAGCAAGATACCCACCACGCCAGCAACTATCACCGTTGCCGACCCAAGGTCGGGTTGTAACAATATGAGCGCAATTGGAGCACCGACCATGTACAGCGACATCACAAAGTGATGCCAATCAATTGTGGTGTCGCTTGCTTCACTGAAATAGCTAGCAATCAAAATAAGAATGATTGGCTTCACGAACTCGGCCGGTTGAGGCGAGAAGTTAACAATCGGAATGTCAAACGACAATCGGGCGCCACCTCGCACAGCCCCAAATACGAGCACAAATATAAGCAGCAATATCACCCCGCCGTACAGAACACCGATCTGTGTTCTAAACCACTCATGACCAAGAGCCATCACGATTGCAGCTACCGCGGCGCCAGCAACGATGAAGCCAGCCTGACGCTGCGTGTAAAAATATGGATCAAATTCTTGGTCAAGAAGTCTCAAGTGCGTCGTCGCGAACACATTGAACAAACCGATCATCGACTGCAACACAACGACCCCAATCAAGATCCAGTCGATGTTGCGAATCGGGTCCGCATAGCTTCCACTAAAACCAAATGTGCCACTACTGGTCGGCTGACTGAGTCTTCGTTTCATGGTTTGCAGCGACATCAGTCTCGACTTTCCGATCGCCCACCAGCCAAGCACGAAGGATTGCGCAAATACGTTGGCGGAGCAGCAATTCCGCTCTGAATGTTGAGTGGATCAGCAGCGACTACGTCTTCCAATTTGTAACGACCAGCAAGAGCCATAAATACACATTTCACAACAGGTGCTGCAGCCTGTGATCCGTACCCCGCTTTTTCCAAATATGCAAAAGCCGAATATGGCTGCAGCGGATCAAGGCTGAATGCGCCAAACGCCGAAGAGTCGTTCCAGGGTAAGTTGCCAAACCCCTGCGCCGTTCCAGTCTTGCCTGCAATCGGAAGAACGTTGTATGGATAACCCTTAAACAACAACTCGCCTGTTGTCTTGTGGTAGTAGTCAAAATTTACGCCTGGACCCGTAATTACCCGAGACAGCCCTCGCACAATTGGGGTAAGTCGATCGCCAGACATATCCAAAGTCCGCACAGGCTCCTGGGCATCAAACCGCTCAACGACGCTCGACAAGGTCAGATCGGCAACTCCTGGTGTTTTATCGGGGGTTCCTGGGGCAAGCACTCCTTGCACAATATGAGGCGTGAATAACTTGCCACCACTGCCAAGCACTCCATATGCGGATGCAACCTGCATTGGAGTTGCCGACAACAAGCCCTGTCCGATCGAAAACAAAATTTGATCGCCGACGTAGTAGGCCTTGCCTGATTCTTTTGAAATGGCGCCGATATCTGCCATTCGCTTCTTCAATGCCTTGCTCGGAATCGTTCCAGCAAATTCGTTTGGCAAATCAATATTTGTTGGTGAGCCAAAACCAAACAGTCTCACCTGCTCTTCAAGGATTGGTTTATAACCGCGCTCAGTCAAAATCTGCTCACCTATTTTGTAAAAAAACGCATCACTCGAAACCGCTAGCGCATCTTCAACCGTCACGTTTCCATATCTGCAAGGTGAACCACTTGCACGACACACAGCATTTCTAAACACACATTTCATGCCCTGTTGACATCTGTCGTCTGGAATACTCTCCAACTTGTAGGTGCCACGGTCATCAAGCGCATAT
>CANGZK010000122.1 GCA_947458565.1 Acidimicrobiaceae bacterium | reverse complement strand
GCACGTGCAGTAGTCGTGATTTCCAAAAATGCGAATGTTGCTACTGGCGCAGAGGGCATGAGTAACGCCCGCGAAGTTGTTGGTGGTGTCGCTACCTCTCTTGCATGTGACCCATTAGACATACTCATTGCTTCAACTGGAGTTATTGGTCGCCAATATCCAATGGCTCAAGTACGAAGCGGGCTCAAATCTATTCCTCAACAATTCGTCGCTACTTCCGCTGAAGCAGTGGCGAAAGGAATCATGACGACGGATACGGTGCACAAAGTTGCGCAAGCCTCGATCAGTGGCTCGAGCGCCAGAGTTGTTGGTGTCGCTAAAGGTGTGGGAATGATCGAGCCAAACATGGCAACGCTCATCACCATGATCTTTACCGATGCACTTATTGCACCAGCCGAACTTGACCAAGTCTTTCGCAGAGTGATCGACCGCACATTCAATTGTGTTTCAGTAGACACCGATACCTCCACGAGCGATACCGCAATTGTGATGGCGAGTGGCGCAGCTGGAGCCGCAAAGACAGACGCGTTCGAATCGGCGCTTTACGAAGTGGCCCTCTCGCTCACCAAGCAAGTTGCGCGCGATGGCGAAGGTGCAGAAAAACTCATCGAGGTTCACGTAGACGGCGCAAAAGATCTTGACCAGGCCAAAACAGTTGCAAAGGCGATCGTTAACTCACCTCTTGTAAAAACCGCGGTGCACGGCGCAGATCCAAACTGGGGTCGAGTAGCAATGGCCGTTGGCAAATGCAGTCAGTACAGCGATATCGATCAAGACAACGTAGTGATTCGGTTTGGCTCGCAAGAGGTGTACCCCAGCCAAGTTGATGCGGCTGGTCTCACAAACTTGAGTCAATACATGCGCGGCACCGATGTGCGCATACATGTGAGCCTGGCAACCGGAACTAGTGAAGCAACAGTGTGGGGATGCGATCTCACCGATGGCTACGTGCGTATTAACGCCGATTACACCACCTGATTCTTACGCAGTGAGTTAGAAGTAACTCTCAAGCCAAACCAACAGCGATTCGCGGTAGTGCAGCAGAGATTTGTATTTAGCCACGTCATCTGGAAGTCGCTTAATAAGTGAGTGCAGAGTTCGTGCCTTGTCGGCACCACGCGCAACGTATTGCGTAATTGGTTGCTGATAGGTGCGAATCGTAAACATTGAGCCGCCACAAAGAGGCAGCGCACGAAGTGTCTGCCGCTCCATACGTACCCACAGTTGTGAAGGGTCACTTAACAGTGGCGCAGCGGGGCCAACGGGTTGAAACAGTGCGCAGTGGTCTTCGATTGTCCAATTTGCACGTATCAATGGTTGGTCAGCCTTCAGCCTTGCCATCGTCGTATCAACCGCTCCACCCACCTGCTCTGCATATTTAGCAACAGGTCGATGCACGGCCATCATGTCTTGCCCCAGCTTGGTGCTCAATCTCCATCGACTTGGAGAGCACACCACACCGGCAACAACAACCGATTTCATGATGACCAAGTCGTCGGCCACCATTAATGCTGCTTCAACGAGCGCATCAATTCCGGTTGACTGCAATTTCTTACCCACAAAGTCAGCCACAAGCTGCGCGGCTTCATTTGCTGCGTCTTCACCGCCTTCAAGCAACCCAACAACTTCACCCCTACGAGCTTCCAACAACTCGCGCTTCATGGCGATCGTTGGTTCGGTCTCGGCATCACTTGGCAGCCACTGCGCGGTATCGAGCGGGCGGGTTCCCACACGATGGCGAAACTCGTTGGTCATCTCTGATGGAAGCATCGAATCCGGCATGGGTAATGCACGGAACGATGAGAAATCTGCAACCGGTAGTTGGTCGTACGGCGTGAACGGATGTTGATGCAGTACGTGAGTCATTTCAGCACGCTCATTGCTGCGTGCTTCGCATCAGATCACTTAGGTGTCATGCGAATGCCGCCGTCGACGCGAATCGTTTCGGCATTCATGTAGCTGTTGGTGATGCACTCCACCACCATGCTCGCAAGCTCTTCTGGGTAACCAAGTCGCTGCGGGAAGAGCACACCCTTTTGCAAGTTCTGCTTAAACAACTCGCTGTTTTCACCCTGACCATAAATCGGCGTGTCGATCAAACCAGGTGCAACAGTGTTGACACGAATGCCGATTGCTGAAAGGTCACGTGCAATTGGCAATGTCATGCCGACTACTCCACCCTTCGAGGCCGAGTACGAGGCTTGTCCAATTTGTCCATCGAATGCAGCGACCGATGCCATGTTGCAGATTGAACCGCGCTCTCCGTTTTCAAGCGGCTCGTTTGTGCTCATTGCAGTACCGATGATGCGAATGCAATCAAAAGTGCCGACCAAGTTAATTGCTACAACTTTTTTGAATGCATCCAAGTTGGCAGCCGACTCGTATGAACCGTCTTTGCCAACTGTGCGTTGCGCCCAACCGATACCTGCCGAGTTAACGAGTGCACGAATTGGCCCCATCGACTTGGCCATCTCGGCAGCGTTGATGATGTCTTGAGTGTTTGTCACGTCAACTTTGCAATACGCACCACCAACTTCTTTTGCGAGTGCCTGACCCTTTTCTTCTTGAATGTCGGCAATCACTACTTTCGCGCCTCGCTTGGCAAGCAAGCGAACGCAAGCCTCACCAATTCCCGATGCTCCACCTGTGACTATTGCGCTTGCTCCGTTGAGTTCCATGAGGTGCAACACTACGCAAATCAGCAGGTGTCAAGCAAAGCCGAGCGAAGCCGCCACGGCAAGTGCATCTACGTGCTCATTCATCGGTTCGCCGTTATGTGCCTTGACCCACGTAAAGGTCACATCACCGCGCTTATTGACCGCATCAATAAGTGGCTCCCAAATATCACGGTTAGCAACTGGCTGACGCTGCGAGTTCTTCCATCCACGCTTTTGCCAACCGACCCACCACGAGTCTCTAAAACAATGCACTACATAGGTACTGTCAGAACGTATTTCGATTGGTCCCTCATGATCGGAGTGCGCGCGTAATGCTTCCAACGCTGCCATCAATTCCATGCGTTGATTTGTGGTGTGAGTTTCGCCACCCGTTGCGGAAGGTTCACCAGTTGGTGACGTTGCCCACGCCCAGCCACCAGGGCCTGGGTTTCCAGAACATGCACCATCGGTGTAGATAACAATCACGCCCTAGATACTTGCTGATTGGAAGCCGTCCGTCAGGTACCCATGGGTAGGTCTGCGATACTGAGACAGTGATCTTTGACGGTTCGATGCACCAGTTGCCCGATACCGACCCGGGCGAAACCGCAGAGTGGCTTGACTCTCTTGACGCGATCGTCGACGTACAGGGCAAAACGCGAGCAAGATATTTGTTGTCACGGCTTCTTGAACGGGCGCATGAATCGCAAGTGAGTTTTCCTGCAACTGTTTCGACGCCTTATGTAAACAGCATCACTCGCGAGCAAGAACCATGGTTTCCTGGCGACGAACACATCGAGCGACGCATCCGTGCATACATCCGTTGGAATGCTGCCGTGATGGTGGTGCGCGCCAACACCAACGCCGAAGGCATCGGTGGTCACCTCTCTACGTTCGCGTCTTCCGCAAGTTTGTACGAAGTTGGTTTCAATCATTTCTTTCGCGGCAAAGACAGCGGCACCCCCGGCGACCACATCTACTTTCAAGGACATGCAGCACCTGGTGTCTACGCTCGAGCATTCCTTGAACGCCGAATAAACGAAGATGATCTCGATCACTTCAGACGCGAGATCGGCCGAAATGGTCAAG
>CANGZK010000121.1 GCA_947458565.1 Acidimicrobiaceae bacterium | reverse complement strand
TCATTGCAGGCTTGCCGGATTTCTTCAGACCACTTCTTGGTCGGCAGGCTCACGGCATAGGTGGTGTTCATGACCCCATTTACGCTAACGACACGACCTATGGTTGCGAAGTGAGTTTCCGCGATGTTTTTAGCCTGTGGTGTATCAGCTTTTCGTTTACTTTTACGATTCCTCAGGCTTACCGAGTGGTACGGCGTAATACCGTTGAAGGGATTTCTGTTTTTTCGCAGTTGCAGAGTTTAAGTGGCTCGATTTTGTGGGTTGTTTATGGGATTGTTGCTGAAACCTATCTAGTGGTCACCGCCAACGTGATGACGATCGTGGGTTTTGGAACGGTGATCATTGCTCAGGTGCACCACCGTGCTGTGTCGTGGCAGCGAGTTGTCGGCGTATTGGCTGCAGCAATTGCGATTGCGGTTGTCTCCGGTTCTGTGTCGCAGGATGTACTCGGTTTGATCGCGGTAGGTGTTGGTGCCACTGGCATACTTCCACAAGTTATTCGTGCTGCACGTACCACTCATCTTGTCGGCGTATCGGTAGCAACATTTGCAATGGTCGTCGTCATGTCATTGTCGTGGGGTATTTACGGCCTGATGATTGGCGACTTGTTCGTGGCAATGCCAAACGTAACTATTGTTCCAGGTGCGCTTTTTATTACGTGGCGTGCCTTGCAGTCACACCATCGTTACGGCAAAACCACTGTTGCAACAGCGGTGCCTGCACGTTGATGCGTTGCGGTCAGCGTGATCGTCTGACCTTTTTTGCCCCGCACTAACCACGTGTGCATCACGCGGTCTGGGGTTCCATCACTTTTTGCATCGCCACTGACGCGAAAGCGCACGCGACCATCTAGCTGTCCAAGTTTCACACGAGGTGCACCATCGACAAGATCGCCAGCTGCAACGCCATCAATCTGTGCGGTCAGCGGTAACACGATGTTGTGCTTGTGTGCCCATGCACTGATTTCTGTGCCGAGCCAGCCTGTATTGGCAATGCCTATGCGCACTCGCCATACGCCATCGCCAAGCGACTGAGCGTCGGCAAGTTTGATCTCGATTCGCGGTGATGCGAGTGCTTGAAAGAGTGCGAAGTGCACATGCTCTTTGACTTCGTCGCGCAATTTCGACGGTGGTGCGTTTGTCCACGTACGGAAAAAGTCGCAACCACCAATTTCGACTGGCCCGAGTTGTGGGTGATCAAACTTTTTCCATGCAACATACGAGCCAGGCGCATGTGTATCCGTCCATTTGCACACTGCCAAATCTTGTTCTGGTGTTGGCCCCACATACCAAACATCTGTAGGTGAGTGTTCTCCTGTCGCGTGATAAATCGCATCCCAAAACTCGGTCGTCCAACCAAACACGCCGAGGTGCTCGTACGCCCAGTCGTCGCCCGCACCGCTCATGGTGTCGCTCTTGTCCCACGTGAGATCTTCATACACCGAGTGCACTGGGTAACCAGTATGTTGCAGTCCAACTTTGCCGAGTTCGTTAAACACCCAAATATCAAACGGCGGCAACGTGGAATCGGCGCGTGTGCTCGATGGACGCAACATAAAACCGCCGGCAGTATGGAATGCGTTGTAGCCACACACGTTTGTGCGTGAGCGAGCTGCGCGAACCAATGCATCTACTTCTGGCTCAGACATCGGGTGGTCGCCCGAACCGAGCACGGTTGTGCCCCAACCTGCAGGGAAGTTGCGATTGAGGTCAAGACCCGCTGGATCGCGTGGCATCGGAATCGTGAAGCCATCAAAATTCTCCAACACACCTTCATCGAGCAAGCGATATCGGGTTTTGCCCGCAGGGGCACCGAGTGGTCCAACTGCAACCATCACTCGAGCATCTTCGTCATGTTCCATCCATGCACCGTCAACATCAGCAATGCGCATGGTGCGAATTGTTCCATCACCATCAATGTCTTCAACACTGAGGCCCGGCCAACGATGTCCATCCCGCCAAGGCCATGAGCGCACGCTTGAGCGGTGATACAGAGGTCGATCTAGAAGCGCATCTTCTGCACCATCTGGGTTGACTCGGGGCACGATATAAAACGTGCGTGTGCGCAACGCCTCAGTGACTTGATCGTGCTTGCCAAAGTTGTTGGCGAGGTATTCCAAGATGAACAATGCGGCAACACTGCCTGTCGCCTCGGTTGCGTGAATGTTGGCATCGATCCAATGCGCTGGCTTGGTGTTGTGCGCGCCAGTCGACGTATCGGTCACCGTAGCGATCCATAAATCACGACCTTTGTGCGACTTGCCATATGTTTCGAGTGCCACAAGACCAGGAAATTGTTTTTGCAAGTCGTGCAGCCACGACACCATCTCGTCGTACCGTAAGAAGCGATCAAAGTTGTAAGTCATGTGCCAAGGTTACGCTGTCACCAAGGAGGTGAATTCATGCCACATATTCCAGTGTTTCAGCACTCGACTGGCAAGTGGCGCCCCCGTTGGCGTGGGCGAATTCATGCCATTGCAGTTGCGGTCACCATTCCCGCCGGCATCATTCTCACTCTTGTTACACCCGCAGGTATCGCGCGTTTTGCAGTTGGCATCTATGCGTTGTCACTACTTGCCCTGTATGCAACATCTGCGTCGTACCACCTGTTTACGCGCTCGCTCAAAGGGCAACGAATAATGCAGCAACTCGATCACGCGATGATCTACGTGCTGATTGCTGGCTCGTATACGCCGGTGTGCCTGCTGGCATTGCCGCGCAAAGTTGGTGTGCCCTTCTTGCTCTTGATTTGGTTAGCTGCAGCAACTGGTATGGGTCTCAAGATCACGTGGAAAGCAAAACGTGTTGGTCATGCGTTGTATTTGATTATTGGTTGGGCAGCACTTGTGATCCTGCCGTGGTCATATCACCGCGCCGGTTTCACCAGCTTGTTGCTGTACGCGCTCGGTGGCATTGTCTACACCGTTGGCGCTGTGTTGTTTTACAAGCAAAAACCAAAACTCTCACCTGAGATATTTGGCTTTCACGAAATCTGGCATGTGTTCACTGTTGTCGCCGGCATCTTGCAGTTTGCTGGCGTCGGTGTACTTATTTCGCGCGTCGGCTAACACCAAGTGAGACGATGGTTGCGGGAATAAAAAACGCCCGACCATGGAATGAAACATCATCCCAATGTTTGGTTGTAACCGGTGCGTGCCAAGCGCGAATGCGATAGATGAGGAACAACAAGATCACTGCATGCAACGAAATGATTGACCAAGCAAAACCCTGCGTACCGATGATGTCGAGAAATGGTGCAGCAACAAGTGGGCCGATCATTGCACCAAAGCCATACAGCGTGACGAGCTGCGACGCTGCGGCACCCATTTGTTCTTGTGACACCCAGTCGTTTGTATAGGCACCACCAACGGCATACAAAGGAAAACTGAACCCACCAATTGCAAATAGCAGAGCAGTTGTGACCCAACTGCTTGGTGTCTGTGTGAGCATGACGAGCCCCAAAATAATCACGGCGAGTGTGCTGAGCACGCCGATGATGCGGCGGTCAATGTCGTCAGATGCCGAAGAGATGGGCCACGTAAGTGCCATGCCGCCAAGGTTGATGGCCGCAATCAAGATGCCCACGCGACCCACACTGAGTCCTTCGCGTGTTGCGTAAATGACAGCCATACCGAGCATGCCACCATGTGCAAGACCGACAAGCAGAATTGTTCCTGCACCGGTTGGAACAATTCTTGCAAGCTCACGCATCGTGATGTGCGTATTGTTTTCAACTGTAGGAGTCGATGCC
>CANGZK010000120.1 GCA_947458565.1 Acidimicrobiaceae bacterium | reverse complement strand
GGTCTGGCCTTGAGCATTTTGGTTATCGACGTTGGCACAAGTGGACTGCGTGCGGCAGTTGTACGACCTACAGGCAATGTAGAACACCTTTACTACGAATCTCTCGCACCAAACTCTCCAGTTCCCGGTCTTGTCGAGTTTGACGCAACAGCAATGCGTGACGCAGTGTTGCGTGTTGCCAATGCATCACTTGGCGAAGCGGGTAAAGTCGACGCAGTTGGTATCACCAACCAGCGAGCATCTTGCGTTGCTTGGGACAAGAACACTGGAATTCCAATTGGGCCAGCGCTCGGTTGGCAAGACTTGCGCACCGTGATCGAATGCATCACCGCACGCGCTGAACACGGTTTGTATTTGGCACCCAATCAAACCGCGACGAAGGCTTCATGGATGCTCAAGAACTATTCGATTACGTCTGCAGCGAGTCTCTGTATCGGAACTGTCGATACATGGGTTGCATTCGTACTTTCCCAAGGACAACTTTTCGTTACCGATGACACGAACGCGGCAGTGACCGGTTTATGGACACTGCAAGAACAAACTTGGTCGCCACGCATTCTTGACATATTTGGTATCAACATCGAGATGATGCCCACAATCGTCAGATCATCCGGAGTGGTGGGTAACGCAACTGCACTTCCTGGTGCTCCGCCGATAGCAAGTTTGATCGGCGATCAACAAGCTTCCCTGGTCGGCCAAGGTTGCATCACTCCAGGAAAAACCAAAATCACATTTGGTACTGGCGGGATGCTTGACACTGTCACCGGCACCACCCCACCAACCGAGAACCGTCGCTCTAGTGGCGGAACATTTCCGATTGTTGCATTCAGCGATGCATCAGGCATCACCTGGGGCGCGGAAGCAATCATGCTTTCTGCAGGAACCAACATCGAGTGGTTATGCAGCGATATGCAACTCATCGATACGCCGCAACAAAGTCACGATGTTGCTTCACAAGTGGAAACAGCAGATGGAGTTGTGTATGTGCCAGCGCTCCTTGGTCTTGGCACCCCCAAGTGGGATTACGGCGCACGTGGAACGTTGATCGGAATAACACGCGGAACCACACGTGCGCACGTTGTACGTGCGGTACTCGAAGGTATTGCGCACCGTGGTGCCGACCTTATGGAGGCAACGATTGCCGACTCGGGTTTACCGATTGAATCGTTGCGCATTGATGGTGGAATGAGTAAAAACCCAACCTTCGTACAAGCGCTTGCCAATGCCTCACAGCGTCCGGTCGAAGTGTCTCCCGTCACCGAGGCCACCACACTTGGCGCCGCATTTCTAGCGGGTGTTGCTGTTGGTACGTGGAATTCTCTTGAAGAAGCCTGTTCTACATGGAAACCAGCCTCGGTCGTAGAACCTAGTTCGGTACTGAATAGAGCCCAATGGAATCAGGCCGTCGAGCGCGCAGGCGGTTGGATACCTGAACTATCGGGGCTTGACTTCTAGATTGTTATCGCCCCAAGAAAAAGGAAGCTCGAGTGACAACCACAACCGCGCAAACCGCGCCACCCAAGATGCCAACAAGTGCCGATAAACAATTGTTGGACTTTGCCCTATCAGCCGAATTGTCAGTGCACGATCTCTACGTCACAGCGATTGATTCCGGAATGCTTTCTGCCGATGAAAAATTGATGATGGAAATGTTTTCAGAGCACCACAAGTCGTACGCCCAATCGCTAAATGGCTTGCTCGGCAAAGCTGCAACCAACACTCGCAACGAGGCGTTGTATACGACCTATGCCGGACAATTGACATCCGCACAAGCGATGAACCGAGTGCTGCAGTCCATCGAAAACACGATGGTTGCTACTCACATCGACATACTGTCAAGCCTCGAAGGGATGGACGGCGCAACACTTGTCGCCTCAATCATCACGGTCGAAGCACGACATGCTGCATTATTCGGCACTCTTCCAACATCAAGTCTCAGTAACGCATTGAACAGCGCGGCTACTTCGCTCGCGCCAAATGCTGCAGCGTCAGCAACGACTACAGAGACCACGGTGACACCATGAACAATTTCAATAACCCAACTCGCCGCGAACTGCTCAAGATGAGTGGTCTCTCGATCGCCGGAATCACCTTCCTTGCGTCATGTGGCAAACAATCTGGCGTAACAGCGAGCCCAAACATTGCTAGCGCCGGCACAGTTCCACCGACAACCGCCCTGGGTGAAGTTGTTATCTCGGACACTGTGTTACTGCGAACAGCAGCATCGCTCGAATACAACGCAATCGACACCTACACCAAGGTGCTTGACGGCGGACTTCTTACCGGAGATTTTGCTTCACTCAACGATGCAGTCAAACGTTTCCGTGACGACCACATCAGTCACGCAGAAGCAATCAATGCCCTCGTTGTCAGTTACGGCGGCAAGGCTCATGAGTGCGCAAACACTCGCGTGAACAATCTCTACGTTGATCCAGCACTCAAGTTGATCACCGCTGATGGCAATGCAGATGCCGCACGCGATGCCGTGACTCTTGCTCACGCTCTTGAAAACCTGGCAACCCAGACGTACCAAGGCATCGTTGCGTTGTTGGCGGAACCAAGTCTTCGTGGCAGCGCAATGCGTGTTGGCCAAGACGAAGCCCGCCACGCAGTTGTGCTTGCGCAAGTGCTCAACCCGGGATACATGGCAATCGGGCCAACCATTGACGAAGCAACCGGCAAGGCAAAAGTTGCTTCAGTGCCTTCAGCGTTTGGAAGTCTTTCCGTGATTCAGATTGCAGTTGGAGCACCGAACGCAGAGGGCGCAAAGACGAGCATGACGTTGGAGACGCCAAGCCTCAACGGTCTCGTCTACGACGCGATCTCCTGCTAATTCATGCTTGATGCCAATTAATGGCGAAGTAGCAACTTTTTCTCGCCCGTAGACTCAACCTCGACGGTGAGTCGTTCGGATGATCGCGGCTAGATATTGCTTGCAATGTCTTGCTGAGGAAAGTCGGGGCTTCACAGGACAGAGTGCTGGCGAGAGCCAGGTCGGGGCGACTTGACGAATGGTGCAACAGAGAACAAACCGCCGATGGGCAGTGACCGCAAGGTCATCGTCACAGGTAAGGCTGAAACGGTGCGGTAAGAGCGCACCAGCGTACGAAGCAATTTGTGCGGCTTGGTATCAACACTCGAAGCAAGACCATGCAGAGGGCATGAGCGGTCCGTTCGTTAGCTACGTGTAGCTAACAACCCTCGGGTAGGTTCCACAGAGGGATGGTCATCGGTTGGCGCGAGAACCTGCCAAGACTACAGAACCCCGCTTATAGATCGACTCACCGTCACTTCACTTGTATTCACATCGGCCTCAGCATCTGAATCCAGATCAAACGATGCGTGTGATAACTTTGCCCCGCAATTGCGAAATCGATTCGTTTGCGACTAGGGGTCAAAGAGTGAATATCAACGCACTAACACGCCGTCAGTTTTATGGGTCGGTCAGTGTCGTTGCAGCCATTTCCTTTGTGCTCTCGCTCTGGATCAATAGAAACACTTGGTTTCTCGGCGATGACTTCGCGATGCTCACAAATAGATACTTCGCTGCAGCAGACGGCAATTGGTCGCAGGCTCTTCTGCTCCCCCACAACGACCATCTCCTTGCGATACCAGTACTTGTATTCATTGGGCTCGGACACATGTTTGGTCTCGACAACCACCTCGTATATATGTTGCCCGCAATATTCATGCACATAGGAATCCTGTTTGCAGTTGCGATCATCCTCAAAAAGAGGTGTGCCTCAACTTTGACCGCATTGAGTGCAGTGT
>CANGZK010000119.1 GCA_947458565.1 Acidimicrobiaceae bacterium | reverse complement strand
TTGAGATCTTGAAACACTGAAACGGTGTCGCGCTTGTTTGATTTTGCGCGTGGTTGTCGGTGCATGCGACGACGCCCCGTGAGGTCGGCTTCAGCAATGATCGAAAGTTTGCAATTTGGCAGCGACATGCCGTAATGAAGCGGCGCCACAATCACATCTACTGCCACACCTTCTTGAGAGAAAACTTCTTTCAGTCGCTCTGCAGAGCCAGTGCCTTCTGCGGCAATAACAATCGTCCATTTGTCTGACAACAACTGTTGAACGCGCTTGGCCGTTGCTTGCGCATCGCCAGAGATTGGGCCCCAACCTGTGGACTGCACCGAAGGGGCATCTATTGTTTCGGCTGGAAGCGACAACGAAGTAGCTCGCAATGTTGTTGTAGAGCCGAGGAGTCTGTCGATTTCGGCATGAAGACGAGGAAATGTTTTCTCGGCATCACGTGCCCAAGTAGATGCAAGTGCTCGAGCAAGATCGTCTTCTTCTGCGAGCAAGTCATGTGCGCGGTCGCGCATGCGTCGAGGTTCGACCAACATCAGTTCGCAGTCATCTTGCAAAATATCGGTGAGCAGCAAATCTTTTTCAATCAACCATGGCAACCAACTCTCCATGCCATCGAAGTTGCCGCCGTCGGCCAATCGGTCCCAATGCTCACGACCCCACGTCTCGGTGGCAACCAGTGAACGTGCTCGGTCCATGACCTCATCGTCAAGTTGCAACTCGCGTGCCGCGAAAATAACTGCTTCGCTCAGCGAGTCAGTAGAACGTTGGTCGTTGACATTGAACGAAGTGAGTCTGTCTACTTCGTCGCCCCATAAGTCGATGCGCACTGGGGTATTGGATGTGCTGGGGAATATGTCGATAATCGAACCACGACGCGCAATTTCGCCACGATGCTCGACCAGCTCTTCGCGGCGGTATCCGCCGTTGACGAGTTGCCTGAGCAGTTCGTCGGCATCGAGTTCGTCGCCGGGGCGAACGATGATCGGTTCAAAAGTGGTGGCGTTTGGGCCAAGTTTTTGCAACAGTGCTCTTACCGAGCCGACTACAACGCGTGGTCGATCTGTGCCACGCATGCGCCACAGCACTTCCATTCGCCGACCCATGGTTTCAACACTTGGGCTCACACGCTCGAACGGCAGTGTCTCCCACGCAGGAAACAGGAGAGCATTTTCTGCGCCAAGAAACTGCACAAGATCGTCATGCAACTGCTGTGCACCAGTACCAGTAGGTGTAGCGACAATCAATGTTGTTTTGGGTGCACGAGCACTCAATGCGCTGATGATTAGCGCACGTGCATTTTCTGCCACGGCAAGCACCGAGTTTTTACCACCAAATTCACCAAGTGCTGGCTCGTGTGCCGCGATGTCCAGGAGATCGGAAAGTTGCATAGATGTAAGTCGGTTACTCGGCGTTGACTAACGCGCGTTGATCTGTTGCATGGCAGCCTGCGCGCCTTGTTCGACAATCAAGACGACTGCTTCTGCAGCAGTTACGACTGCAATGTCGAGTACTTGTCGCTCATTTTGTGGCACTCGAGACAAAACATGATCGGCACCTTCTTCTTTTGAACTTGGTTTGCCGACGCCGATGCGTACGCGCACAAACTCTTGCGTCTTGAGATGTGTCGAGATAGAACGAAGGCCGTTGTGACCGGCTAACCCACCGCCAATCTTGATTCGCACCACACCAGGCTCGAGATCGAGCTCGTCGTGCACAATAATGATTTGACTTGGGTCGGAGATTCCGTATCGCAATGCCAGAGGACCAACCGCGTTGCCGCTGTCGTTCATGAATGTTGTTGGTGTTGCGAGCAGCAGGTGAGTATCACCCGAATGGACTTCTGCAACAAGTGCACGGTCGCGCGATGACTTGAGCGCAACCGAATATTTCTTTGCTAATTCATCGACCACATCGAAGCCGACGTTGTGTCGTGTGCCTGCATATTCGCGACCAGGATTACCAACGCCAACAATGAGCGCGTTGAAAGGAGTGCCTCGCCGCTCGGGTCGCTTATTGCGACCGAACAGCGCCATAAAAACTAGGAAGCGGCTGGCTTGTCGTCGCCGGCAGCAGGTGCTCCAGCGGCAGGTGCGCCAGCAGCGTCGGCAGCAGGTGCAGCGACAGTCTTTTCGGCTTCAGCCTTCGTTGTCAACACAGTGACAATCACCAAGTCTTCGTCGAGGACAGCGGTGACACCCTTTGGCAACTTGATGTCACCCATGCGGATGACGTCGTTCATTGTCATGCTGGTGACGTCAATCAAGATTTCGTTTGGAATGTTGTCGGCTGATGCACGCACTTCGATGCGGTCAACCGCAGCGTCCACGAGTCCACCTTCTGCGAGCACTGCTTTTGCAGTACCAGTCAAGTGAACAGGAACCGACATGGTGATCTCTTCCGACAAGTCGATCTGCATGAAGTCAACATGGCTGACCGTGCGCTTTACTGGATCGCGCTGCAACTCTTTGACGATTGCTGGGTACTTCTTGTCGTCAACATGCAACTCGAGAATGGTGTTGGCGCCTGCAGGGCCCGACAAGGCGATGCGCAAGTCACGACGACCGACAGTGAACAAGATTGGTGTCATGCCGTGACCGTAAATAACGGCTGGGATGTTCTCGGCGTTGCGAATACGGCGCGATTCTGGGCTTCCAGTTGTGCGGCCTGTTGTGGTGGTCAATGTTGTTGTCATATAAAAACTCCGAAGTTAGAACGGCTGGTCAGTGTATAGCCCTAAAAGGGCAAATTTATTCGGTGGTTACGAGCGATTACGACTGGTTTTCGCCGTCGAACAGGTCGCTCACCGAAGTCTCGTCAAAAACCGCTGCGAGGGCATCGGCCAAGATTTTGGCTACGGAAAGTACTTCAATCTTGGCGATCTGCTTTTCTTTTGGCAGAGGCAGCGTGTTGGTGAGCACCACACGGCTGATGACCGAATTTTCGAGGCGCTCGATGGCTGGGCCAGAGAGCACGCCATGCGTGGCCATGGCCCACACTTCGGTTGCTCCGCGGGCCATCAACAAATCGGCAGCACTCACGATGGTGCCACCCGTATCGATCATGTCGTCGGCCAAGATACACAAGCGACCTTCAACTTCACCGATGACTTCTTTTGCCACGGCAACGTTGGTGGTGTTTTTTGGACGACGCTTGTTGATGAATGCAACGTCGGCGTTCATGTCTGCGAGATGTTGTGCAAAACGCTCGGCAACTTTTACGCGACCAGCGTCTGGTGAAACGATGACGACTTCTTTGCGCGCATGTTGGCGTACATATTTTTCGAGCACTGGCATTGCGGTGAGGTGGTCAACTGGACCTTCGAAGAATCCTTGAATCTGTCCGCTGTGTAGGTCGATTGACACCATGCGCTTTGCGCCAGCAGCCTTAAACAAATCGGCAATCAAACGCGCAGTAATTGGCTCGCGACCATCTGATTTTCGGTCTTGACGTGCGTAACCATAAAACGGACACACTGCGGTGACACGCTTTGCTGACGCGCGATATGCAGCGTCAATCATGATCAGCTGTTCCATGATCGAGTCGTTAATGCTGCGACCTTCGGTTGAACAATGTGTTTGCATGATGAACACATCACCACCGCGAACGCTCTCGCCGAAGCGTGGACGCAACTCGCCGTTTGCAAACTCGACAATATTGGCATCGCCCAACTGCACTTCGAGATGCGCTGCAACTTCTTGGGCAAGCACCGGGTGGGTGCGACCCGAATAGAGAGCCATTCGTTTTGTTGTGACTTTGTCAATCGTCTTGTTCATGGGTCTCTCTCGCTGGCGAT
>CANGZK010000118.1 GCA_947458565.1 Acidimicrobiaceae bacterium | reverse complement strand
GTAATGCAATTTCGGTAGCAATCTCGCCTAGGTCAACAGCCGTTGGGTCTTCTACGAGACGTTGGTCGCTAGCAAGTGCCGAGAGCTCGCTTGAGAGCGAAGTAAGTTCATCTACTTCGGCACGAATATCACGCAAGATCGCATCTCGTGTTGGTGCGTCAAGCGTGTCGCGTTCGAGTAGTTCGGTGTTGGCACGCAGGGACGTCAGAGGGGTACGCAATTCGTGGCTTGCGTCTTGCACAAGTTGCTTTTGCTGCTCGCTGCTGAGGCGCAATGCACCAAGCATGGTGTTGAAACTGGCGGCCAGTTGCTCGATCTCGCGGTCGCCATGGATGTCAAGTGTGGTGTCGAGTTTCTGTGTCAATGCGATGTGTTCTGCTGCATCTGCTAATTGCTGAATGGGTTTTGCTGTGCGTCGCGCAACCCACCATCCTGCAATTGCAGCTACAAAAATGCCAAGTAAGCCAGTACCAGTCAATCGCATTCGAATGTTTCGCTGTGCATGCTCGATTTCACTGATGTTTTTGGCGAGCTGGAGAGCACCACCATTTATAAGAGGAATAGTGAGCATGCGATATTTGACGCCAGCGATTGACGTGGTGAAACGCGCGCTTCCACCTGCTGGATTGTTAGCGATATTGAGCACTTGTTGAGTAATCGGCAAGTCAACTTCGCCAAGCGCGATGATGACCGTGCCGGCAGGATCAATCACTTGGGTCACGGTGTCAAAACGTGTTGGCATGAGTGCATCCGAGAGTGGGTTGCGCTGGCGTCGGCCGTTTGATGGGATCTCGATATTCTCACGCAAAGTTGCAGCAATAGCTTCAATACGCGCATCAAGAGTGTTGTCGATTTCGTGCATTAACTGTCGTGAGATGATTGTGGAAATGCCGACAGAGAGCGCTCCAACAATCACAAACACAATTGCGCTTGTGGTGAGTAAGAGTCGTGTGCGCAGACTCATGATGGCTTCACCACGTAGCCAACACCGCGGGCAGTGTGCAAGAGGCGCGACTCGCCGCCCTCTTCGAGTTTGCGACGTAAATAACCGATGTAGACGTCGAGCGATTTGGAGTTGGTCTCGAAATTGAAACCCCAGATGTGCTCATACAAGTATTCGCGTGACAAAACTATTCCGGTTTGCTCGAGCAAGATGTGCAACAGGTCAAACTCGGTCTTGGTGAGTTCGATTTGACGAGAACCTCGATGCACCTCACGACGACTCGAATCCAACGTGAGATCTTGAAGTTGCAAAACAGTTGCCGAGCTGTTTGATGGCGTGTGTCGACGCAAGAGTGCGCGCACGCGAGCAAGTAGTTCGTCAACCGCAAATGGCTTGACAAGGTAGTCGTCGGCACCAGCGTCCAAGCCAGCAACGCGGTCTCCAACTTCGTGGCGTGCGGTGAGCAACAGAATTGGTGTGCGATTGCCACGATGGCGAAGCTCTTTGCACACAGATAATCCATCGAGAAATGGCATCGACACATCGAGCACCGCAGCATGTGGAGCCTTGGCAAGAATTGTGTCGAGAGCGGCTTGGCCGTCATTGACCGCGATTATCGAATAACCCTCAAGTTCGAGTACTCGCTGCACGGCCTTGCGCACCGAGGGGTCGTCTTCTGCAATGACAACTGAAAATTGTTGGTTGTTTGAAGACTTCACATGTTTGACGATACTCGCCTCAAACCCTTGTACGGAAAGGTCTTGAGTGTTCTTGATCGTTTCTTACTTTGTCTTGATCTAATTCTTACCAACGCACATCAAGATCACTCTCGTGTTCGGAACCCCCCGGCACACAACGAAAGGCAAACATCATGAACAAGCAAATTCAACGTGTGATCGCGGGAGCCGCGGTTGTTGTAGCGATGGGAGCAATCGGCCTCGGCGTAGTTGGAAGTGCACAAGCACAATCAACCAAGTCGAGCACAGTAACTGTTCTCAACTCATCAAAAGGTCCAGGCAAGAATGTTGCAGCAATTGCATCAATCTTGAAGTTGACCGAAGCAGAACTGAAGACTCAGGTGCAAAGTGGCAAGACGCTCGCGCAGATTGCTACCGCTCAAGGTGTTGACATCAAGTTGGTTGTAGATGCAATTGTTGCTGACATGAAGTTACATATTGCTGACGAGGTGAAATCTGGTGAAATTACTCAGGCACAGGCTGACACCAAGTTGGCTGACGTGACTGCAAAGGCAACTGAGCGTGTGAACAACGTGCGACCTGCACGCGGTGAGGGCATGCACGGTGGACCAAAAGGCCCCGGCAGGAATGTTGCAGCGATTGCATCTGTCTTGAAGTTGACCGAAGCAGAACTGAAGACCCAGGTTGAAAGTGGCAAGACGCTCGCGCAGATTGCTACCACTCAGGGTGTTGATGTGAAATTGGTGGTTGATGCAATTGTTGCTGACATGAAGTCACATATTGCAGAAGAAGTTGCTTCTGGTGAGCTCACTCAGGCACAGGCCGACACCAAGTTGGCTGATGTGACAACCAAAGTGACTGAAATGGTGAATACTGTGCAGCCTGCACGCGGTGAAGGAATGCAAGGCCACGGTCGACGCGGACACCACAACAAAAGCGAAACAGCTCCAAACGCTTAATACCTCTTCTAATTCCCCCGATTAGAACAACAATCGGCCGGCACTTGAGCACATGCTTGAGTGTCGGCCTTTTTGTTTTTGCGAGAGAATTAGATGCCGAAACGTGCGCGCATGTGTTGGTCGTCGATGACGAGTGCAAGATGCGAACCAGCGGTGCGTGCGCGAGCAACTGCTCCCAAGATGACGCCAACTCCAGTGTCGTCAAGTGCTGTTACTTGCCGTAGATCCACTGCCACATCTGATCCTGCGTGATCATCCACAAACTTGGTGAGCATGTCGGAGCATTCGGGCACTGTTGCCAAGTCGATTTCACCAGCAAAGACAAGTACCGATTGTGAGCCATCATGAATAATTGATGACGACAACTGCATGACGATAACGCTACCCAACATCTTGCACGTGCATGGTGACGGTGGCCGACAGTGTGAGCGGTGGCGAGATGTATTTGAGTAGCCACAAACCAATAGTTCGTGGGTAGTTGACTTCGACAGTAATCAGCTCGCCATCACGGATGATTCGTAGATGCAACGGACGCAGCCGCACTTCGGCTTCAACTGCTTGTTGCACCACATCGGGCGATTCTGGTGATATTGAGGCAGCACGCGCACCAGCACTTGCCGCGTGCCACACCGCAAGTTGATCACGAACAATCAGACCAACATTGAGAATGATGAGCAATAGCCCGATGATGAGTGGCATGACAAGTGCGAGTTCAACCGTTGCTTGACCCGAGTCGTGTTTGCTCTGGTTAGAGCACACGTCAGTTCTTACGGTTGAACAGCATCAGCACGACCCATAATATTTCCGATCACACTGTCAAAGAGTTCTCCAATACGCCCCGCACCACCGCCATCGGTAGCCCAGGCCACCACTAAAAGAGCGATGATTGCAGCACCGAGCAATACAAGTGCATATTCGGTTGTTGCCTGACCTGCATCATGCATGTTTGCGCGAATTGAGAAAAATGAATGGAAGCGACGCGTTAATTGTTTGAGGTGTGTAGTTATTCGATGCATAATCCTTCTTTCAAGAGTGCTTGAGATGAACAAGTGCTGTTGCGATCATCGGCACTACACCGAGCAACACAAATGAGGGAAGGATGCAACACGCGAGTGGAATTGTGAGGCGCACAGGAAGCCTGCGGATATCGGCATCGAGTTGGCGCCTGCGTTGCACGCGGGACTCACTGGAGAGTCGATCAAGAACATTGGCAATTGATTG
>CANGZK010000117.1 GCA_947458565.1 Acidimicrobiaceae bacterium | reverse complement strand
TATTAATTCAACAGATTTGTCGGCAGACGAATTGCGTAAGGTGCTGCAACTGAGCACTGCCAGCGTTGAAACGCTGGGTCGTCCACTTGCTGGTCTCGGCGTGGCTCTTATTTTTGAAAAGCCTTCCAACAGGACTCGGCACAGCATGGAAATGGCTGTCGTGCAGTTGGGTGGACACCCTGTGTATACACGCGGAGAAGAAGTTGGTCTAGACGTTCGCGAGACCGTTGAAGACATCACAAAAGTGATGGGCGGATATCACGCAATTTTGGCTGCGCGAGTTTTTGATCACAACATCGTGAGGCGAATGGCCAATACTTCGAGCGTGCCAGTTGTCAATATGTTGAGCGATCGACAGCATCCATTGCAGGGCTTGGCCGATGTGTTGACCATGCAACAGCAGCTTGGCGATCTTGCAGGGAAAACGGTGTGTTACGTAGGCGACTACAACAACGTTGCTCGTTCGTTGGCGCAAACATCAGCATTACTTGGCATGCATGTTCGATTGGGCTGCCCAAATGGTTATGAGGCCGAGGACGGTGAGTTGCAGGCATTGCAAAAGTTGGGTGCTCCATCAGTAAGCCAGTTTGACAACATGAAAGACGCAGTTGAAGGTGCACATGCCGTGCATACCGATGTATGGACCTCGATGGGCCAAGAATCCGAAACAAGCAAGCGCGAAAAGGCATTTGCCAATTTTCAAGTGTCTGATTCGGTGATGAAGAATGCGGCAGTTGGCGCGATCTTCATGCATTGCCTTCCTGCACATCGAGGGATGGAAGTGGCTGCCGAAGTTATTGATGGCCCTTACAGCAAAGTAATTGAGCAAGCACACAATCGTATGCACGCAGCTCGAGGGCTGCTTGCGTTTTTGATGGGAGTGAACGTATGACAACCAAGGTGCAGCGTCAGCAGTCAATCACGCGTCTTATTTCAGAACGAGACGTAACAAGTCAGCCTCAATTGATGAGGTTGTTGAAGAAATCTGGCATTGCTGCAACGCAGGCAACTGTGTCTCGAGATTTAGAAGATCTTGGTGCAGTCAAAGTGCGCACTGCAAAGGGTGAAACGGCCTACGCAATTCCAGAATTCGAGCCAGAAAGAATTGCACCACTCGAGCAACTTCGCCGTGTGCTTTCAGAATGGGTGGCCGACATTCAGGTGAGTCATCCGCTGGTCATTGTGCGCACACCGCCTGGTTGTGCTCACGTGGTTGCTTCAGCTTTGGATCGCTCTCGCATAGAGGGGCTTGTGGGCACAGTGGCTGGAGACGACACGATGTTTTGTGTGGCAAGTGAAAAATTTGGCGCAAAGAAACTTGCAGCGCACTTATCAAAACTGGCGGGATTACAAGCAACGGGAGCAACAAAAAAATGAATGCTAAAAAGAGCAATTCATCTCAGCCGCTGTGGCACGGACGTTTTAGTGTTGCTCCTGCATCTGAACTCATGGCGTTTACCCAAAGTCTTTCTTTTGATAAGAGATTGTGGAAGGACGACATTGCAGGTTCTATTGCACATGTCAAGGGTCTCGAACATGTGAAACTGCTCTCCAAACAGGAGTCAGATGCGATCCAGGACGCGTTGAATGTTGTCGCAAACGAAATGAGCGACAATTCGTTTGTATTTGTTGCGTCGGATGAAGATATTCACACAGCGATAGAGCGTCGCGTCACCGAGATCGCTGGCGAAGTTGGCGGCAAGGTGCACACGGGTCGTAGCCGCAATGATCAGTGCGTCACTGCTGTTCGACTGTGGACTAAGCGTGAACTTGGTGTGCTCGCAAAACAACTACTTGAACTTTGTGAAGTATTGGCAACTCGTGCCGATGCTGCTGGGTGGGGTAGCGACGGCGTGTACCTACCTGGCTACACACATTTGCAGCGCGCTCAACCAGTGTTGCTTGCGCATCATTTGCTTGCTCATGCTTGGGCATTTACTCGCGATGTTGACAGGCTCTTGCAAACAATTGAACGACTTGATGTTTCTCCATTGGGTGCGGGGGCGCTTGCTGGTTCATCATTGCCGCTTGATCCAAAGTTCACAGCAAAAGAAATGGGATTTGCGAGCCATTTTGCAAACTCACTTGACGCAGTGTCCGATCGTGATTTTGTTGCAGAGGCGCTCTTTGACATTGCTCTGATTGGAACACATCTCTCGCGAATTGGTGAAGAGTTTGTGTTGTGGACAACAACAGAGTTTGGCTTTGCTTCTCTCGACGACAGTTATGCAACTGGATCATCGATGCTGCCGCAGAAAAAGAATGCAGACATTGCAGAGCTTGCTCGTGGTAAGACCGGTCGATTGATCGGCAATTTAACTGGGCTACTTGCCACTTTGAAGGGGCTTCCACTTGCATACAACCGCGATCTTCAAGAGGACAAGGAACCACTGTTTGATTCGTACGATCAAGTGTCATTGGGTATAACGGCAGTGGCAGGGATGATTGCGACAGCAACTTTTCATCAATCGGCAATGGGTGAAGCCGCTGACGCAGAGATGCTGTTTGCAACTGATCTCGCGGAGTGGCTGGTGCTACAGGGGACTCCGTTTCGCCAAGCTCACGCAATGGTTGGAAGCCTCGTGCAGCAGTCGATCAGCAGCAATGAGTCGTTGAGCGATCTTGTACGCAAAGATCCGAAATTTGGCAAAGACGCAGCATCGTTAATAGGTAATGGTCTTGGCGTAGGTCATCGCACATCGCCAGGTGCAAGTGGTCCTGCAGCGTCAAGTGAGCAACGAGCAAGATTCGCAAACCAAATTGCATCGTTAATAGCTCGCATCAACATCAACTAACCACCTAATATTGGCGCATGGCCTCGAATGGTGTTGCGTCGCACGGTGACATAGTCGCCGAGTTTGCATCTCGTGGGTTGATTCATGACTCAACCGACAGAGCGGAACTGACTGCCCGAAGCACAACGTCACAGATTTCTGCGTATGTAGGTTTTGACCCAACTGCCGATTCGTTGCATGTAGGGCACCTTCTCGGGCAAATCTCCCTGAGGCGTTTGCAGTTGTTGGGACACCGCCCAGTCGTGTTGGCTGGTGGGGCAACAGGCATGGTGGGCGATCCATCTGGACGAAGTGACGAGCGAAATCTGCTTGATGCTGAGACGCTTAATCACAACGTGCAGTCCATTAAACGGCAGCTCGAGCGAATTTTGGATTTTTCACCTGGGCATACTCAGGCGATCTTGGTTGATAACGCAGAGTGGACTGCAAAGGTTTCTGCTCTTGATTTTCTACGAGATGTCGGCAAACACATCACAGTCAATCAAATGTTGGCAAAGGATTCGGTCAAGTCTCGACTTGCGGAAGGTAATGGTCTTTCATTTACCGAGTTCAGTTACATGTTGTTGCAAGCAAACGATTTTCGACATCTCTGTGAGCATCAGAGTTGCGAGATGCAAATGGGTGGATCTGATCAGTGGGGCAATATCACTGCAGGTATTGATCTCATAAGAAAGACACTGGGAAGAAGTGCTTTCGGTCTGACTTGGCCTCTTGTTACTAAATCTGATGGTTCAAAGTTCGGTAAGACGGCTGATGGTGCTGTGTGGCTTGATGCTCGTCGGACTTCGCCATATCAGTTTCGACAATTTTGGATGCAGCTGAGTGACATTGACATTGAAAAGATGTTGCCGCAATTCTCGTTGCGTTCAATGGATGAGATCAACGAGATATTGACCGAGCAGCGCGCTCGACCAGAGTCGCGTGTAGCGCAACGAACGCTCGCACGCGAATTGACCGAGTTGCTGCATGGAGAAGAATCAGCAGTTGCGGCGGAGCAGGCAGCGGATGTGCTGTTTGGAGCGAATCC